>JANXMF010000037.1 GCA_025354795.1 Pseudobdellovibrionaceae bacterium | reverse complement strand
TTCTGGGAAACCACGCGGTCGCCGGGAGTTACGATATTCAACCGAAGCCTCCCACTCCCAATTATCATGGGGAGAGCCGCGCACAAAGTTGACCAGTTTTATTTTGCCGAACAGGATGCAATCACCCGGTTCACCTTCGTATGGGTCCTAGGAAAAAAGTATTTGACTTCATACACTGCCTTCGCTTGCCGGCAATAAACAACTAGATACTGACTTCGATAGACCTCTTGGCTCTCGGTACAAGTTCCGTAAATAAAATCCCGCGTCGCAAGAAGATTGAAAACCAGACTATCGGACAGTGAGTCTTTTTGGATGCTCGGAGAAATGTCAACTTCAGTGCGGCACTTTCCAGTCGCATCCATGGTCCCAAAGTAAGGGTCGGTCTCTGGCTGATAAAGAGCGTAAATGTTTTGTGCCTTAAATGACAGCAAACGTTTGGCCGCCTCAGCGTCGAGATTGAGAAGTGCGCGTACCTTCAGGGTCTCAGTTTCGGAAATCGCAAAGGTCGTCCAACCTTGTGCATCCGGTAAAATATCGTGATTTAGTACCTTAGGCGGATCAATGGCCAAATGAATTGTCAAATCTGCGAACCGAAATGAGCTTACTGGGGAATTATAAGAGGTAGAAATACAACTGCAAAACGCCGAAAACCCTAACCCAAGGACGACCTTAATCCACCGAAGGAATTGAGTCTTCATGGCAAAATGACATTCTATAAATTGGTTGTTCTCCGCCGACCAAGCTGTGAACGGATTTCATTTCTGTGCCATGACCCCCATTTTTTTCACAGCTCTTTCCTTTGGGGTCGAGAAAAACGCCAGAAAATCGCACGCCATCGCGGCTCATGAGCAAGCTCGGTAGGCCGGATTTTTTCACTTCGAGGGCCAACGTCGGTCGAATTTCATCGAGAGTGCCTTGAAAGAGATGGTCTTGAAGGTCCCCCTTGAGCACACGTACAGTCTTAATGCCCTCACATTGGGCGCGAACCAAATCTGGCAATTGCGCGACATCTACAGAGGTGAATTCAAGCCGCACGCCAAAATCACGCGCGAGCAAAGCCACCTGCGAAGGATTCATGGGCACAAGGCTCACGGGCTGCGAAAAAATCAAACCCCGCTTGGGGACTAGGCTATGGCATGCCACACAGGCTTGGACCTGCGTCGTCAAATTTTCAGGTAGCGTTCGCCCATTGGCATCGAACAGGGCATAACCCCAACCGCCTGTATCAGGATGGCGGATCTTATTCCGCACCATCAATTGATAGCGACGAACCCCGCCAGGAACCACAGATGCTTTGAATTCAGGATCATCATGCGTGGCTAGGGCAATCTTCGCAAATACTGCGCCATCAGGATAATCAGTCGCATGGTTCATTAGCGCCTTAAATGCTCTTGGATTTGCATAGACCCAGCGCAATTCGCCTGTGTCCTTACGATAACGAACTGTGACAAGGTGCCATTTTTTCTCGAATCCCTTGTAATCAGAAAGACGATAACCGCTCATCTCAAGACCAGCAGTAGAACTGACATCAGAATAGGATTGGCACGCGCCAAGCAAATGCACGATGAATAGCATGCTGTATAATAAAATCACCGGCATAAAAGTCTAAGAAAATTTGCGCTAAAATTCATTGGCCATTAGAGCCTTTAATTTTCCTTCGGTTTCAGGTAATTTACCAAGCGAATTATTTTTCTCGTGCGGATCATGAGTAAGATCATAAAATTCACTTTCGTTCTTGCCAAAAGTAATCAGTTTTTTGCCCAACGCTATAATCGTCCTTTGAGGATTGCGCTCCTCCTCCTTATTTTTCGCAGGCTTTAGCACATCACTTGAGACTCCTCGCCCCGCGAGGAATCCACTGCGAGTCATGGACGTCATGGCAAAAACCGGCCGCGCCATTGATGTCGGGGTATCCGAAGCTGGAAGAGGATGAGAATCCAATTTCTTTGGCAGCTCAATTCCAGCCACAGACAAAAGAGTAGCAAAAATATCAGTGGCTTCGACCGGACTGAGTAAATCGCGCCGTTTGGTCACGTAGGGATGTTTTACAATTAGCGGAATGTGAATTTGTTCTTCGTAGAGTGAAAACCCATGCATTCCATAGGTGTTGTCGCCACGCTCATTGAAGTCTTCGCCATGATCCGAGAACACAATAAAAAGCGTGTTTTTGTCTAATTTCAAACGCTTAAATTCTGCGAATATTCCGCCCAAGGCACGATCGATTTCAAGAACCTCCGCATCATAAAGCACAGGAATTCGCCGCAGTTCACGCGGTTTGGCCTTAAGCTGTCCGCTTGCAATCGCCGCCAACGTACCAAAATCAACGTCATAAAATGGACCCTCATAAGCCGGGTCGAGCGACTTCAAGTCTGATTTTTCGGGCGCAAAAGGTTCATGCACATGAAACGTATGTATAAATAAAAAAAACTTAGCTTTGGCGCGCTGATTGAGCCAGCGCTTAGTGACCCTAGTAATAAAAGGCGCATCGTGCCCACTCTCGCCCTCAATAAATTGCGTAAAGCCACGCGCGAAACCAGTTTGTTGATTAATAAAGGCGCCAGTGGTGATTCCTGCGGTCGCAAAGCCGGAACGTGATAGCGATTCGGTAAGATTGGCAAGACTTTTAAAGCCAGAATCATCAGCCGCCAGCACCGGCATTTTCCACGGATGAAGACCGTAAAAAACGCTACGATGTGAAGGCAGTGTCCAAGGGGCTTGGGCATAGGCATGCCTGTAAACGTACGCGCTCTTTGCCAAACGATCTAAATTAGGCGTAACCCTTGATTTAGAGTTTATGACACCCACGCGGTCTGCGCGTAAGGTGTCGATTGAGATCAAAACCAAATTGCAATTTGGGCAAGGAGGAATACCTTCGCTCGCAGGCATCGCTTGAGATTGAAAAAAAGCCGCCATCAAAAGAACAAAACTTAGAGTGCGCTTCAAAAAATAGTACCCCCACTATACGCTCCGGCGCCAATCGTTGCACCGTTGACTTTCAATGTACCTCCGCCGCGGGTGATGGATGTACCTGCAGACAGGGTTAGGCTATCTACGGATAGATTAAAACCAGCCATACTAATACTGCCCGCCGTGACCGAGGTATTCTGGCTCCCACCCGTCCAGCTTACATTTGTGGTCAAAGACACATTCGCTCCACCCGTCTTATTTACAATAACATTGCCGGCAGGAAAGGATGCGGCGGTTAAAGTTACGTTCGATGACGAGGAACCCTTCATCGTGACTGCAACCGTGCCTCCGACTACTCCGATTGAATTGTTGGTTACCGTACCGCTGACCGCAAGGGTGCCGTTGCTGACCGTCAGGCCATAACTTAGGGCATGAAGGATTAAATTGCCAGTGACATTGACCGTATTGCCACCCAAATCAACGGTGGAAAGACTGCCAGTAAATGAAAGATTGTTATAATTAAAAGACCCAAATATCGGATAGCAAGTGCTGGCACCCAACCAAGCATTCGAATTAATGTAAAGTGTGGAGCCCGTGGTGGTCAGTGTGCCAACCGATTGGACTTTGAAAATGTTATTTGCATCACTACCAGAGAGGTCTATCGTTCCACTTAGAGTAACGTTGTTCGTGCCAGCTGCAATCAGCAAATTTGGGTACCCTCCGGTACTCACAGTTTGACCCGCGCCATTACCGGTCAATTTAATAATGGCACTACCTCTAACAGAGCTAGAAGGCACTGCAGACACGTTGCCAGCGACTGCCAAGGTCCCTGAGCTCAAAACGACACCGTAACCATTGTTTCCGACGACAAGGTTACCCGCAATTGTCATGGTGCCATTGTTAAAAGTTATGGTATTAGCGTTGGAACCAATCGTCACGTTGTTGTAGGTAGAAGTGCCCGGAGCTATGCTCGAGCCTTGAAAGGCCCATGGCGGGCTAAATATAAGGCTCCCGCCATTGGCATGAAAGGTTGAGCCAGTAACGCTAAAATTAAACGGGGGCCCGCCATTTATGGTTAGTGTTCCGGAAGTCGAAGTAAAACTTCCGCCGGAGACTGTAAAAGGAGCGTAGACTGTAAGCGCCGCACCACTACCGTTTCCTACAAAAGTTCCGGCGATCTGGGTCCAGCCAACATTGGTTCCCACTGTGAAGCTAAACGCACCTTGTGTGATCGTACCGCTGTAGCCCGAGTCCATTCGGAGTCCCGCAATGGTGACGGCGCCCGTCGTAGTCGGTGAGCAATTGCTTGAACAACTGCCATTAAAAACCGCGACATCCCCTGCCCCTGGCGCGGCACTACCTGACCAATTTCCGCCTGTACTCCAAGCGGTGTTCCCGCCCCCACCCGTCCAGATAAATGGATTGACCGAGACAGTTTCGTTCTGGGAGGTCGCACTGTATCCCGATGCAGTTGCGCTAACGCTGTAGCTCCCAGCTACCGAGGATTGAAAATAGATCGTTTGCGCATTGGTTCCCGATGCAACGGTTGTACTCGTGATCACTGCGCTACAACTCGAATCCGAATAATAGGTTAGATTCGTGACCGCTCCCAAGTTGAGCGTCAAGTTCGCGGCCACATTCGTGGGCACATTCGCCCGATTGTCCGTTTCGATAGTGAGGTTGCCCGAACACAAATTTGTTAAAATGGACTGTGCCGCCGACGTAATTTTAAGATGAGCGCCGTTATTAAAAAATCCGGTATTGAAATAACCCGTGGCATAGCTTAGCGATGCGGCCAAAACGAAGGCTAATCCTACAAAGACTATCGCTGCAATTGTGCCATTTAATTTTTTAACTTTAATAAATCCCATTTGCCCCTCGAACTTAAATAGTTTCAGGTTCAAGTGATCTTTGCCTAGCTTTTTATTCGCCTGCAGACAATTACTTCTAGCTACGCCGCATTAGGGTCCACTCAGGCTGGCAAGGTAAAAATGCAAACTAGTGGCATTAGCCCGTTACTGAACGTTAAAATTTGTGGCCGGCGAGCCATAAAGCGTTTGGCCATTCGCGGTCTTAGTTGTATATATAAAAGTTATTACATTAGAGTTTCCGGCCGACGTAAATGTGGTCGCGCCGCCACCCATATCGACGGTCACCGCGCCCGAGCAAGTGGTGGTGTTTGTATAGGTCGTGTACCCAGCGATGGTCACAGTAGAAGCCGCGGCAACTCCAGTTAAAATCAGGGTGTACGCACCACCGTCGCGAAGGCCGCAGACGTTAATTGTCGTTGCCGAGGTGGTGGTCACTTGCACGTTACCGGCGCCGAAATTGATGTACGCCACAGTGTTTGCCACGCTGTCCGCGACTATGGAACCTCCGCTTACATGTAGTAAGGAGGTCGGTGATGTTGTCCCGATCCCGACGTTGCCCGCATTGAGGATAACAGACCCCGTACCCTCGACATCAAGGCTCGCGAGCGGTGCCGTTGTGCCAATGCCCACTTTTGGGTTGAGAATCGTCGAACCGGTTCCAGCCGGGG
>JANXMF010000027.1 GCA_025354795.1 Pseudobdellovibrionaceae bacterium | reverse complement strand
GGCGGGACCCTGGCGGCGTAGTTCAGGTCAATTTTGCGATTGGATCCTGATTTTCGGCAAGGAATTTTGCTGATTGGCGCTTGGTTGGCAGTTGTTGCGATGCGGCCGGTGGTCTATATGGCAGATCCGTACCTTGGGGCGAGTGGGAGCCATTCAGTCACGGATACCTCAGTACTGATAAATGGCTTGCTCTGCTTTACTCCAATTTGAAAGGACATGCCTCCAAATGACTCCAATTCAAAAAAATCCCGCACTCGTCTTGATTGACATTCAAAATGGATTCCGTGATCCCGCCTGGGGAAAACGGAATAATTTGGACGCCGAGGAAAACATGGCGCGCCTGCTGCGCCACTGGCGAAATCAAGGGTGGCCCATTGTTCATGTCCAGCATCTTTCAACCAAGCCAACCTCATCGCTGAGGGCGGGCCAACCAGGCGCAGAATTTCAAGATTGCGTGATTCCATTGGAGAACGAAATAGTTGTTCAGAAGAACGTGAATAGCGCATTCATCGGCACGCAGCTTGAAACAATTCTGCGCGGAAATGAAATTTACGAATTGGTCATGGTGGGGCTGGTAACCGACCATTGCGTCTCGACGACGGCAAACCTTGGATTCACTGTGACCATCGCTTTAGACGCTACAGCAACTTTCAACCGGATTGGCTGGAACGGCGAAATATATGATGCAGAAACAGTTCACGCACTTGCATTGGCGAGCCTGAATCAAGAATTTGCGAAGATTGAACTCACCTCAACTCTTCTTGGCGACTGACTGGCGGCTCAGAAGGTTCCCCAACCTGTTTCGGAGTGAACCCGCTCTTTAAATATTTCGACTCCGCCATCTAACCTTTTAGGTGCCCTCAGAATCGCTCTGGTCACGAATTAACCTTCTTCAACAAATTGTTCCCGACCCTGAAGTGATGAAGTCTCTTTGCCGCCACGTCAATCAATTCCCCAGTACGCGGGTTACGCCCCTTGTAGGCGTCGTACCGGCGATTTACCAACGACCCGAAGCCCCTGATCTCAATCCCATCACCACGCATCAATGCTTCGACCATCGAGTCAAAAATTGCATCCACCGATGCCTCGGCCCGAACCCGTGTCACCTTTGACTTTGCACATACTGCGTCGATCAAGTCTGCCTTCGTCATCCTTCACTCTTTATCATCGCGCTTTACCCGAAACTAAATCCGCCAACGCCGTCTGGCGCTTGCGGTTGTCGATCTGCCCGACCGCCATCGCGAACGCCTTTCGACTGCCGACGAAAACCGCGAGCTTACGCGCCCGCGTGAGCCCGGTGTAGAGCAGGTTTCGGAACAGCATATTGAAGTGCTGGCCCACGACCGGGAGGATGACGGCCTGGAATTCGCTCCCTTGCGACTTATGGACCGTCACGGCATACGCGAGCGAAAGTTCGGTTAGATCCTCGCGCTCGAACAGCACGACCCGCTCCTCCGCGCCACCGAAGCACACCTCGCACCCAACTTCTTCTGTATCGACCGCCGTGATCCTCCCGATGTCACCGTTGAACACACCCAAGTCGTAATTATTTCGCGTCTGGATCACTCGATCCCCGACGCGGAGAATGCGGGCACCGATCTGCACTTGCCGCTTACTGGGAGCTTCGGGGTTGCTGATCCGCTGGAGCGACTCGTTAAGGTTCAGCGTGCCAAGCGTACCGCGCACCTGCGGGGTCAGGACCTGGATCTCCGCATCGGCCCCGAGCCACTCAGGGAGGGTCTTTGTGTAAAGTCGAACCAACGTATCGACAGCGGTGAGTCCATAGTGGAGAGACGACCACGGATGAACGCTTTTAAAAATCTCAAATAATTCCTCCACACTTGACTGGGCCTGCGCGAGCCGCGCCAGATCTACATGACGGAACTTCTCCGGGATCGTTAGCACGGGACCACGAACGCTCTGTTCGTCAACCTGCTCGGGGCGGTACAGCGCATCCACCTCGATGCCCTCGCCGGTCTTTTGCAAACGCCCGAGCCATTCCTCGCCCATCTTCAATAGATGCCCGCCCGAGTCCTTCAGGGTATTGTCGATAGCGTACTTAGCTTTTTGAAGGAATTTGATCTGATCCTGAGTCGCTTCATCCGCATCAACGAACAGGCAGTCGATACCCTCTCGGAACGCTGTTGGCCGGGCGAGCGGTGAGACTATGCGCGGGACTGATCCGGAGTTGATTTCGTGAGCGAACCTGATGATCGAGGAGGCTTCAGCTTGTCGGAAGATTTTGGTCAGACGGAAGCGTGGGACGGGTGGTGATTTTAGAAGGTCCGACAGCACGTCGCCCGCACCGACTGCGGGAAGTTGATCCGGATCACCAATGAACAGAACCTGTGCGCCACGCGGGACCGCCTTAAGTAGGCTTGCAGCCAGGCTGATGTCGAGCATAGATGTTTCGTCAACGATTAGGAAATCGCATCGGAGCGGATCTTTATCGTCACGTTTAAACCCATTCTTATCCGGTGCCCATTCGAGCAACCGATGAATCGTTTTGGCTTCCTGGCCGATCACCTCGGTCATGCGCTGGGCGGCACGGCCCGTGGGTGCGGCCAGCAGCACGTGCTTTTTCATGGCCCGGAGAAGCTGCACCAAAACCTTCGTACAGGTCGTTTTGCCGACACCCGGCCCGCCCGTCAGGATCGAGAACGATTCACCCGCGATTCCGCAAACCGCCGCATCCTGCTCATCACTCAGGTTGATTTGGTGCTTTTCGCAATACTGCGCGACCCATGTGCGCACGCGCTCCCGATCAACCGTTACCGACCCGCCGAGCAACCCATGCACCTGCTGGGCGGTTGTGAGTTCATCAAAGTAGAGCCCCTTCGAGTAATAACAGGTCTGCTGTTCACCGTCCCTATCGAGCTTGCGACTCTTTACTTGGTTCATGAACAGCAGATTTGCCAAGACCGCCACAATCCTGTCCTCTGGAATCGGCTCCCGCAATAGCTCCAGTGTATTCGCGATGATCTGCCGATCTGTCAAAAAACAATGGCCCTCTTCACGGCTCGCCGCCAAAACGTGTTTGATTCCGGCCTCGATACGCGGCTCGCCGGTCCGTTCAAATCCCATCGCGAGCGCGATCTTGTCGGCCGAAAAGAATCCTATCCCGTAGATGTCGTGCGCAAGTCGGTATGGATTCGCCGACACGATCTGGATCGCCTTGTCACCATAGGTCTTATATATTTTGGTCGAGAAGAGCGTACTGATCCCATAACCCTGAAGGAAGATCATAACGTCACGGATCGCACGATGCTCTTCCCAGGATGTCTTGATCTGTTCCAATTTCTTTTCCGCGATCCCCGGCACCTTCATTAGCTCTTCGATTTTGCTTTCGAATACATTTAGGGTTTTTTCGTTGAAATGCCCCACGATCTTCTTGGCCGTCGCCGGACCCACACCACGGATTAGGCCCGAGCCCAAGTATTTCTCCAAGGCTGCGGCGGTGGCGGGTTTTTTCTCGACAGCCCTGACGGCCTTAAACTGCTCGCCGAATTTTGCGTGATGCCCCCACGCACCCCAGAACTCCATCGTGGCGCCCGCAAAAACCTTTACCTGATGGATCAACACCGTGGTGAGCCGAGCGGGGTCGCGGAACGAAGTCACTTTGAGTACAGACCAGCCGTTCTGTTCGTTGTGAAACGTCACGCGCTCGACGATACCGGTAAGGCGTTCGAGATTTTCTTTAGGTGCGGATTGCTGTTGCATCTAAACCGGTTTCACTTGGTAAGTGTCGATTACGGACGCACTTCCGACAAGGCGCAAATGCCCTTTTTTTTTCTCGGAGCCAATCGGAGCCGCAATTGCCTTTAGAAGCCTAGTGGCCTCTTCAGCCTGATATTCCATAAATCCGACTTCGGCCCTATCCCTCACCAGCGTCAGGACCTCGATCACGATGACGCGCTCTTTGTCCGAAAGTTTGTCGTGTACGTAAGCCGCAATCTGATCCGGCATCGACAAGCCATAATTTTCCCAGACCAGAAACATAAATAGATCCTTAAGAAAGAATCTTGGGTCGGAACCGATGAGTGCGGGCGTCCCGAGTAGTAGCTCTTCGATCCAAACTTTACCCAGATCTCCCATCGCGCCGTAGGAATCATCCCATGTATGTTGTTCGTGAAATAGAGTCAGCGCGGCCCGAACCACCGCGTAACGATGCGCTGATGGATGCGCGACTTCGCCGTCAGCCAATTCGCGGGCGATGCGTTTCTCGACCCTGCGACTCAGCGCAAACGTTTGCCCCTTCGGAAAATATCCATGCTTTGGGGGCGGCACGAAAAGAGGTGCGAACCGATCCGCAAATATTGTCGGATCGACCGGCAGCCCCGGCCACATGCCACGATATGCCTCGCAAGTCAGGACCCGGCGGGGTGATCTGAGCATCGGCTCGCTTGGCGGATAGCTGCCTTCTTGCTCCAGGATATTACGAATCGCCTTTTGTGATTCTTTTTTAATAAGGCGTTCTGGCAATTTGGCGAGAACTTCGCTGACCGGCGCGACCCGGCCGAGCCGACCAATCAGATCCTCCGTGAGAGTCATCAGATCCTCGACCAACTCTCGCCGGTGATAGCTCCAGAAGTTTTCCGTGCGGCGCTTGTGGATTAAAAAATCACTAAGTGCATTTAGGTTACCGTTGAACTTCAATTGCGCGGCCAGCAGGCACCAAAGATCCCAATACGTCAGCGTCAACCGATCCCCGAACGCAGCGGCTGTGTCGGGCCCCGATGGACCACGGATATCGCGGATGACCGGGTCTGGAAGATTCATAGCTTGCCGTGACATAAATGGTCTTCCAATTGGTTTATCGAGTCGCATGGGCTGGTTCCTCAGAACCTCGGCGGGGAAGCATCCCACCAAGTTCTATAATCATATCCGCGAGGCTGTCGCCGTATCCATAGCCCGTATCACGGGATGCCTGTTCGATACGCTGAAGCCTTGTAATAAAAACCGGTAATAACTTCCGATCTCTTTCCTTCAGGCGCGTGAATACTCGCCGGAACATCGATTCCATGCTGTCAAAAAACTCTTCATAGTCCATCCCGAACGCCTCCATCGCCGCTGTCCCAACTTCCAGGAAATGAACCATCAGTTCCAAGGTTTGCAGGGGATCTCGTGCCCAGGTCCTTTGTGCAGGCATTATCTTGGTTCCGCACTCAAAGCGGTCGTCGGAGCCGTTGTGTTTTGTTTCTTTGGTGTCAGCGTTGGCGGCAAGAGAAGACTTGTCCCGATAATCCAGGCTCGCCCATCAGCGGATATTAGGGTAGCGTTGCGGCGATCGATCCGCGCCACTATCCCTTCCAGGGTCATCTGGGCGACCTGAAAAGTGACCCGTTCGCCGACATGAACTTCCATCATTTGAGTTCGCTCCTTTTGAGGTAAATGCCGCCGACCCGGCTGCGAAGCCCGACCCTATCGGATAACGCTGGAGGTCGTCAAAGGGTTGTGATTCTGAACTGCAAGATTAGCTGCCTGCGCGGTAGACGAAACTCCAGCCGCTCGGTACCCAGCCGATGACTGGGCGCAAACCAGGTGATACCGGTTAACAGCACCGAATAGTAGAGCGGAGGATCGCATGGCAGATTCATTAGTTGTGACCAGCAAAGTAAAAAAGTTTATGAGAGAAAAAGGCGGCTGCAACACTTCCGCTGAAACAATTGAAGTACTCAGCCGAGCCGTTGAGCGCCTTTGCCAAAAGGGAATCGATAGCGCGAAAGCTGACGGCCGCAAAACTGTAGTGGATCGGGATATCGTAATTGCTCATGTCTAAGTGGCGCGGGGGGTCTCAATGGTCGACGGTCCAAACGGCTCTGAACGATTGGTGCATGCGGGTCTACAGTCCAAGTCGCTCCCTGATATCCTGGATAGTCTTTGCAGTTTGTCCTGGTAGAGGCTTAGGGACAGCATCGCGCTCGTACTGATTCAGGAGTGCATCCAGGGCTGCGTGCATCCGCTGCCAGAACAGCTCGTCTGCGGCCGGCTCCGATGCGCTCAAACAACATTTCTTATACGTCCTTCCGCTGTCACATGGGCAGAGATCATTTCTTCCGATGGACATTCGCTTGCTCCTTACCCCAAATCCACTTTGTCCGGATGGCGAGTCCGAAAATTTTAGGCCAAGCACCTTCACGCACTAAGAATTTTCACATTATTTGATGGAGAAAAGTCGCTTTCCTGAGCGAGCTAATTGATGTTGCATAAAAAAACCCATCAAGTAGCTCGATAAGAACTGCTGGATGGGTCCGTCGATGGTAGTCCAATGTTACCAAACAAA
>JANXMF010000020.1 GCA_025354795.1 Pseudobdellovibrionaceae bacterium | reverse complement strand
CTAGTCAAATCAATGCTCAGCCGCTCGCGCGAGGTTTGTCTGCGCTTATCAGGTCAATGCCACGCGGTGATTCGGCAGGCAAAACTGCGAGGTCTTATTTGCGTGATCGACAAAATAGCCGGCGTAGATGGTTTTCAGCTGACCCTATCTGGTCCATATTCACTTTTTCGCCACACACTTGTCTACGGGCGCCATCTTGGCGAGCTCATACCCCTACTACAAAGATGCGACAAATACGAACTTGAGGCCGTCTGTGTGATTAAGGGCCACGCGCGAATGTTGCGACTTAGCTCGGGAGCGCCAATTGCTCCATCTTCCCCAGGCAAACGGTTCGATAGTCAGGTTGAAAAACGTTTTTCGCGCGATTTTTTAAAGCTCGCCTTGGATTGGGATCTCATTCGTGAGCCTGAGCCAATCGTATTTAACCATAGGTGGATGTTTCCCGACTTCGAAATTAGACATCGCAAATTCCCTGAGCGGCGTTGGTATCTCGAAATCGTCGGCTATTGGCGGCCGAACTATCTACGTGACAAATTCGCCAAGATTAAGGACGCAGCAATTGCAAATTTCATTATCTGCATTGACAAAAAGAACGCCTGTGGTGAACTCACAGACTGGGGTGCGACGGGCGCTCATGTCATAGAGTATTCAAAATTGATCAATCCAAAGAATATTTTGGAATTCATTCAACGACCGGAGAATGGTTGAGTCATGTCCAATCAACGACCTCACTGTCACCAGTAAAACAGTTTGCCCATGCTTTTAAGCGCGATTTCCAGAAATCCTACCCCACTGCGGTTGAGCGACTTTACGCTGACCTGGATCAGTGCCTGGCATTTTACATGTTTCCCCATCACCAGCATATGCCGATGGGCGCTGGGGCCTTGTCAATCCGGACACCGATTGGTTTGCCACTAGATCCTTAGGACCCTTTATTGATGTTCATGCCCGAGTGGGCCCAATGGGCAATTTGGAGAGTCGGCGCGATGTTCGCGAGATTAAGACCGCTTCCGTTGCGCAAATCGCGAATTCGGATCAGCGCTGGCAGGCCCAAGAGGCCCCTCACGGGAGCGGAATGTTGCTTGTCGATGATCGCGGTGAAGTGATTCGCGTCAAGGCGGACTATAGATTGGCATGCGGATTCAGAATTGGATCATCCGGCAAACGAAACTCAGACGGTGAAGGCTCGCACCCGCATTCTAGATCGGACGGTGGAAGTCGACACTGGTTAAGGTCGGAAAAACGCGCCATTTGAAATTTCGCATTCTCCGGCTGGCGATGTGCAAAAAGTGAAACTCGATCTGGCCGGCAACTATTTTGTGATTGGCGGTCAACCTTATTTGCCTAAGTTCCCAGTCTTTCAGCATCGCTCGCATTTACATTTATGAGGCCTCGCGGACGGTTCTTCTAGGGACATTTTAACCTCATCTTTTCAACGCCTGACAAGATCACAGCTGGGGACGCGCCTCAACTCTGGCTGGCAATAATAGCTGATTCGAATTGTTTACCTGAACGGAAATTGAACCATTCATCGGCTGCCCGTCGTCGCCTTGGTTGAAGTAAATATGTTTGATCACTTGGCGCTCAAATTCCATACAGGTTTCAAAAGCAACCTTCCATTGAACGTCATGACCAGGATAACTACTGTCCAACCCCATATTGCAGCTGCGAGAAACAACTACACCCTGATTGGGAGCAAGTTGATAGGGTCCCGCGCCAAATCCTCTACCCCCGTATAAACAGCCTAAAACCCATGGTTCCGTTATGCCGGTTGCAGAATCTGTGGCCATTACCTTCGTGAGTCCTTGGGCGTGGTCGGCAAGGCCCAATATTACATTAGTATCTGGCACATTTCTTTGAGTTAAAGGTAGGAACATAAATTGCGGTGGGCAGATTCCTTTGTCAACATTAGCCGCTTGAAAGGCTACCTCGGAATTTCTAGAAAATGTGATTGTGTGCTTATTGGAGGCGTTTGCACCAACGCTACAAGCGATCAAAACAATAATAAAAACATTGCGCGACGGACTGGCCATATTCACTCTCCTAAGCTAAGTGTAAAAAATTCAATCATCCAAATACTATTTAGTCAATCGAAAGAGAGTATCTAACACCGCGAGACAGAAAAAGCAATGAATGAAAGTCATTTATATTTCAAATGTGGCTAGAAAACGGAGAGTGATCACACGGACCAACAATTTGGCATAGCTCAGGTCGACTGAAAGACTTATTTCACGCCGACAGGCAAGTCTTGGTCGGTGGCTGGTCGCGGCTCAAGATAATCATTGCAAAGCGGAATTCTTGGGCCCTTATTATTTATATTTTTCCAATTGATGACTTGAGACATTAGCCGACATGCCCCACTCCATGTATAGCTTTGGTTTTCCGTACAGATTTTATATTCCACTTTTTCCCTTGGACAAGCCCCAAGGCTCACATAACTGAGCTGATCTATGGTAGAATAACGTTCCCATTTAACTCCTTTTCGGCAGCCACTTTCCGCCTTCTTTACAAAATCCTCCATATAGACATCTACATAGTATTCCACCTGACAAAGCCTAGGCGGACGTGCTGCCCCACACTTTTTCCTTTGGTAAGGTCGTCCGGTAATCTGAAATAATCCACTGCCCCCGCCACCACCGTCCTGTTTCTGAAAAGGATTGGCATTGGACTCGCCAAGCATGCGAGCATATATTAGACGTGGATCATAGTGGTATTTTGTGTAGGCCTCGAGAATTTTTGCGTGGATTTGTCGAATTGTCGCTTTGTCCTCACGCAAATCCTCATTGCGAATAAGGGTGTCTGGATTTTTACGTAAAGTATTTGGTTGCAAAAATAAAGCTATGTCATCGTCTCTCAGCGGATTAAAGCACTCAGGATCAGGCGCTTGTGCGAGTGCTGACCAGACCAAAGTTGAGGCTAATAAATGGCTCCACATCTGCCTATTGTGGCAGAAAATGCTTTTATTTTCAAATTTTCCTTGAATGTTAATCCCAGCATATCCCCACTGCGGGTCGCAATTTACGAAACTACCGTTTTCCCTATTGTGGAATTCGACCCGCGGTCTCTTGTCGCGTTCATTCTCGATCACGCCCGTCGTCTTCACTCCCTATGCGACTATGCTCGATGGCCGCGGCATGACCAACAAGCCTTCAATGAAATCGCCAAACACCCGAGCCTGGTTGAGGAGCCCCTTGATGCCAAGACCGTGGAGTTTGTCGGTACTTTTATTTATCCCAAAACCTGCCGCAACGAATTCCCGGCTCTGGTAATCTGGTCCGCGCACGCGCGCGGCCAAAGTTCAGATGGCCGCGTACGGCAAAACGCTTCACATGTTTTATACTGATTGCGATCGCTATCCGACCACTGCGGAAGGACTTGGGGCCCTTCGGTTCGCTTGACACCTCAACTGTGACAATTGGGGTCCTGACTCTTACGTCAAAGCGATTGTTCCCGATCCATGGGGGCGGCCGTACATTTATAAAAATACAGTGACGATGCCAAATCTTATACACTTTACTCACTGGGTGCGGACGGTCGCGAAGGCGGAACAAATGAGGATGCCGATTTATTCGCCGAGTAGGCTCCGAGCAGGATTTGCGTGGAGGCAGTGCGGTTTCATGAAAGATAAGATGCCTTTGATATAAATAAATTGCAATGCTAAGATGGCCCATGAATTGGCCCCTCTTTGAGCGCATCCCCTCCAGCAACCAGTGCACCAGTGATCACCTCTTGGATCTTTTTCTGAGTTACGTGGCTGAGAAGAAAATCGAACTTTACCCAGCACAAGAGGAGGCGATACTAGCTTTGCTCGAGGGTAAAAACGTCATCCTCAATACGCCGACCGGCTCGGGAAAATCACTGGTGGCTTTGGCTCTGCATTTTCAGTCTCTGGCACAGGGCAAACGTTCGCTCTACACCTGTCCGATTAAAGCCTTGGTCAACGAAAAGTTTCGGGACCTATGCGCGGCCTTTGGGCCCGATCAAGTGGGAATGGTGACTGGTGACGGCAGTGTGAATGCACGGGCACCGATCATTTGTTGCACGGCGGAGATCCTCGCCAACTTAGCGTTGCGCGAAGGTGAATTGGCGCGCGTCGATGATGTCGTTATGGACGAGTTTCACTACTATTCAGATAAGCAACGTGGTTTGGCCTGGCAGGTCCCCTTGTTGAGCCTCCCGCAGACGCGCTTCTTATTGATGTCCGCGACACTTGGCGAAACTGAGTTCTTTAAACAGGGCCTTACTGAACTGAATAAGCACTCCACCGAAATCGTGCAATCGAACGACCGGCCCGTACCGCTCGATTTTGACTATCGCGAGACGCCACTGCACGAAACTGTCTCAGATCTGCTCGCTCAGGGCCTCGGACCGATTTACCTGGTTAATTTTTCGCAACGTGAAGCCGCGGAAGAGGCGCAAAATTTAATGAGCGTTAATTTTACTAGCAAAGAGGAAAAGCTAAAAATTAACGAGGCTCTGGAGGGCATGAAGTACCAAAGTCCCTATGGACCTGAGATTCGCAAACTGCTCCGTCATGGCGTCGGACTTCATCACGCCGGTTTGCTGCCCAAGTATCGCGTGCTGGTGGAGCGTCTAGCTCAGCAGGGCCTACTTAAAGTCATCAGTGGTACCGACACCCTGGGTGTGGGCGTTAACGTTCCGATTCGTACGGTTTTGTTTACTAAACTATGTAAGTATAATGGTGAAAAGACCAGCTTACTGAGCGCTCGCGAGTTTCATCAGATCAGCGGCCGCGCGGGACGGCGCGGGTTTGACACGCGTGGCATGGTGGCGGCTCAGGCCCCCGCGCATGTGATTGAGAATATGCGACTCAAAGCAAAAGCCGGTGCCGACAGCAAGAAGCTACGTAAAATAGTTCCGCGCAATCCCCCGCCCCATGGTTTTGTGATGTGGACAAAAGAGACTTTCCATAAATTAATGGGTGCTCAGCCAGAGGCGTTGATTTCGCGCTTTCAGGTGAACCACAGCATGCTGTTGAGCGTGCTCAGCCGGCCGAGCGGCGGCTGCAAGGCCATGCAGCTTTTGATTCGCAAATCACATGATACGCCGGCTGCAAAAAAAGGTTTGCGAAAAATCGGCTTTGAACTCTTTCGCTCGCTCCTCGATCGCAAGATTGTCGAATATGCGAACGGACAAATCCGCGTCCACGGCGATCTGCAAGTGGACTTTTCACTCCATCAAACTTTGGGTCTCTATCTGCTCGACGCTTTGAAACTCTTAGATGCCCAAGACACCAATTATGCGCTCGACCTCCTCACTTTAGCTGAGTCCATATTGGAGAGTCCCGATCTCATTCTCCGCCGTCAGCTCGACCGCCTGAAGACTATAAAAATGGCCGAGATGAAGGCCGCGGGAATTGAGTATGACGAACGCATAGAAGAACTCGAAAAGCTCGAGCCGCCAAAACCCAATCGAGAATTTATATATTTGACCTTTAACGCCTTTTCCGATGCCCATCCGTGGGTAGGGCAGGAAAATATTCGGCCAAAATCCATAGCCCGCGAGATGTACGAAAACTTTCACTCGTTCGCGGAGTACATTCGCGAGTATGATTTGCACCGGATCGAAGGCTTGCTGCTGCGCTATTTGTCTGAAGTTTACAAAGTTATTGAACAGACTGTTCCCGACAGCGCCAAGACCACTGAAGTGAGTGCGATTGCGACTTACTTTGGAGCCATGGTTCGGCAAGTGGATTCGAGTCTACTTGAGGATTGGGAAAAACTGCGTTTAGCTCCAAAAGTGCAAAACGCCGATTCCGCACAGGTGGAAACTACCCCGATTGAAGAACCGGACATCACCACAGATGTAAAAGCCTTTACTTTTTTGGTACGCAACGAAGTGCATGGCTTTGTTCGTGCCCTAGCAACCAAGGATTATGAAGCGGCGCTTGAGCGAATTGCCTTACCCCCAGGTGAGGACCAATGGAATGCAGCCACTATCGAAAAATGTCTAGTCGATTACTATTTAGACCATCAAGGAATCCAAACTGATCCCGCGGCCAGACATCCGCAGCACACCACCATTTCCATGGATAAAGAGTTTTGGAATGTTGAGCAACGCTTGGTGGACCCAGAGCAACACAATGACTGGGTGGTGAACATGCGGGTGAATTTGGCCGAGGCACGTGCGACAGGATTGAAATTGCAGCTGGTTTCGATTTGCGCACTTTGAGCGGACGGCGTCGTGGCCGATCCGACGGTACACCTGTTAAGACAAATCAAGGCGA
The DNA here is from genome assembly GCA_025354795.1 of Pseudobdellovibrionaceae bacterium. Classification (GTDB taxonomy): domain Bacteria; phylum Bdellovibrionota; class Bdellovibrionia; order Bdellovibrionales; family UBA1609; genus JALHOQ01. The sequence goes on along the minus strand of JANXMF010000020.1, from coordinate 2,577 downwards.
AAAGATCTTGGTAGAGGGACTGTGCAGTTGTAGGCGGTGCCAATCGCATTGCCATGAACCAATGAGAAGCGCGAGGAAGGGAAACGCACTTTTTTGAAGAATTTGTAAACCGTCCATTTGCGTTGACTTAAAATTCGAGAAATTGAACAGTCTAATCACAAAGTGGGGGAATCATTAAACGACGGGAATTTTTAGGTTTAGGTTTACTCGCGACCTCAACGGTCGCATGGAAGCCACTTCAATCCTCGGCGCAAGTGCCCACGGTACTTTTCAATACCGACAACGATGAAGAATACATGGGCCGACCCGACATGCCGTACTCCATGGATACCATGGGTGCTGACAATAACTACTGGCCGTTTGAAAAGGTCAGTGCTTATATTTCGCCGTTTCTTGAACAGAGCTTTGATTTCTTTGCGTTCGTCAATACCAATCAGGGTGCAGATGCCGATCAGTTTTTACCCAGCCAGAATATGAAGATCGTGCGCCGCGCGAGCCCGGGAACGGCAGTGTTCAATCGCGACCACAGCGGCCGGATTGTCGCCGCCAAACCATTGGTCAATGATACGTTGGTGTGGAAGCACGTCGGCGTTTCCACCGGCAAAGGTCCGCCGCACATCTACACTTACTCCGGAATTTTCCGCCTCAACGTGGGCTTGAGTAAGGCCCGGCATTTCACCAGCTGGGATGCGTTTATGTCGTGTTCATCCTATATAGACTATGTTTATGATAGTGGAGTCGAAGCTCATGTCGCCATCCATGGTACTCCACACTACTCAGGCGGACGCGACAGCTGGGCTTTGCTTGGCAATCACCGCGCTTCGGAAGGCTGTTGCCGCGTACACCCGTCTGAAGCTATAGAAATCAATAAACAGTTTATTTTCGAAGAAGCCAATTGGTCAGACGCTGTGCCCAAGTTCGATCGCAATTCCCCACTGCCAAGTGCGGCGCTGATGCAGGGGAATGTGCCGATGGAGCGCGGACCTAAGGTCATGGTGATTTTATTTCAAGGTTACGATCCCCGGTATATTTGATTTTTTCCTGAACCAGGGCCAGCCCTACGTCGGAAGGATCACTGAGATCCAGACTTTCGCAAATGCGTGTTTCGTTCGAAAATTAGATACCATTTGCAAAGGATAACTGACGTTCAAGCTGGCCCTAGGGACGGCCGTCTTGGCGACTCTGCTTGTCGCCGGAAACCAAGGTCATTCGGCCCCAGCCCATTTGCCCGACGACGATTCGGTGGAGACTTTGATCACCGCTCCCGCGGCCTTGCTCGCACCGTTTATTTTTCCGACGCAAAGCGCCCCCCATCCTTACATCCAGATCGACCCCACCAACATGGTGCCGGCAAAACTTAAGGCTGCGGCAGTGGCATTTTACCAAGCCAATCAAAGCCTAATCACCAACAAAAATTATTTGTCGGTTGTAGACTTCTCCAGCTCCTCCGACCGCGCGCGGTTTTTTATTATTGATATGAATTCAGGCGCGGTCCTGGCACTGCATGTAGCCCACGGCAAAAATTCTGACCCCACAAACCAGGGGCTGGCCACCTTGTTCAGCAACATTGTAGGTTCAGAACAATCCTCGTTGGGATTTTACCTGACCGCCGAAACCTATAGCAGTGGCCACGGCCTTTCATTAAAACTCGAGGGCCTCTCGCCCACTAATTCCAAGGTGCGCGAACGCATCATCGTGCTTCACGGCGTCGACTACGTGGTCGAATCCGATATTTTCCCAGGACGTAGCTGGGGTTGTCTCGCGATCGCCATGCGCGAACGTGACCGGGTGGTGGAAATGCTTAAGGGCGGAAGCGTGATCTACGCTGGCCTCAACTAATCCGGCGACGGCACCAATTTGGGCAGCGTGTGCGCGATCACGCTGGCGATGACCACCACACCGCCGGCCAGTGCATAGTAGGACGGCCGTTCTCCGATAAAGATCAGCACCCAGATCGGATTGAAAATCGGTTCTAACATCGGAATCAAAGAGCCCTCAAGCGCGGATACGTGGCCGATCGCGAGACCATACAGTATATAGGGAATTCCGAGCTGAAAAACCCCAAGCACGCCCATATAGACCCAGCTCGTTGAAACCAACGGCGGGATTTCTCCACCCCCCAAAAACGGCAGCCCTATCAGCGCGGTGAGAATATGGCCCAAAAACAGCGATTCAAAAGTGGAAGCCCCCTTATGCATGCGCAAGGTAAGGGTGAGGCCGGCAAAACTAAATCCGCTGGCCAACGCGATCAGATCTCCCCATAAATGTTCGGTCGAAATTTTTTCCAGAAAGAAAATCACCATCCCGCTCAGCACTGCCAGCAGTGCCCACAGGTCGCGCCGTGTGATTTTTTCTCCCAGCAGTGGCCCGCTCAATAAAATGATATAAATAGGAGCTGTATACTGAAGCAGGATCGCGTTAGCGGCGGTGGTTAATTTGGTCGCGCTCACAAAGGAAATTACAGTCAAAGCAAAGCACGTCGCAGTGGACCACTGCGTGCGGCTCCAGGTGAAGCGAAAACGCGGCACCGCAAGCGCCAAGACTCCGGCTGCAATCACGCTGCGCACTCCGGCGATG
>JANXMF010000003.1 GCA_025354795.1 Pseudobdellovibrionaceae bacterium | reverse complement strand
CGCGCGCCAGCGGCGAGATTTTGCTCAACGGCAAGGCGGGCAATGTTTACCCAGGTGCTTCGGTGCCATTCGGAATGGTGCAGTGGAGTCCCGAAACCGAAACAGAGCCGGGCCAATCTTCCACTTTCGACTACGACAAGGAGAAGTTCACCGGCTTTGCACTCACGCATATGAGCGGCGGCGGGTGCGTGGAGTCCGGCGAACTTCCGCTTGATCCGACCGTGGGTGACGGCGAAGTCAGCAATGATTTGGCGTTTGTGCGCGAAGCGGACGCGCCGGGCGTTGCCAGGCCCGGCTACTATTCTGTCGGATTGACGAATGGGGTACGACTGGAATTGACTAGACCCAAAACCCACCTCTCGATTCTCAAAATGCGCGCTCGGTCTTAACTCACTGTCTCACCTTGGTTTAAAATAACACTCTTCAATCCAACTACTTAACGCAATGCACTAAATGTTGTTCAATCCCGCTAAAGGTCCTGATAATCTAATCTCTATGCTGACCTCGGGAGCTGATCTAATTCGTACATCCGCCAAGCAATCGGAGCGTTTGGACCGCATCCGCGTGGTCGATCCCGTGACACCCGTTCCCGATTCGGGACAGGCCACACTCGACGGTGACACGCAAAACGCGCTCTTGCGCTTCGCGCGCTTTGTACATAAGGAGAAGGAAAACAAAAAGAATCCGCCCCCCGTCAAGAACAAGCGACCGGTGGGTATCCCTCTTCCTTATCTCATTCAGATCCACTTGATTGCCGACAGTTCCGCCCAACCTGGACAACAACTCAATATTTACATCTAGTTAACGCAAAGCATAAAAAACCTCTAAAGTTATAACGCTCCGCGACGATAAGTTCTTCGACTGCTGAAATGAACTTTGTCTGTGGGCGCTTTTTAATTCTTACCTTTTCTGGATGAGGCGGGGGCCTGGTCCAGGAACGGTATGTAGTAGGAGGATGCTCACGTGGCGTTTCGCATTGCTAGTAATACGACCTCTTTGGCCGCTGGCCGCTATCTCGAAGTGGCACAACGGCAAATCGATCACTCCTTACAATCCTTATCATCTGGTTCGAGGGTGGTGCGCGCCGGCGACGACGCGGCCGGCTTCGCGATTTCCGAAGGCTTGCGTGGGCAAGTCGGCGGAACTAAACAAGCTAAATTTAATGCTGAATCTGCGGTGGGGTTAGTGCAAACGGCAGAGGGCGGGCTCAATGAACAAAACAACATTCTCGTCAGGCTTCGGGAGCTTGCGGTCTACGCGGCTTCCGATACCATCGGTGATGACGAGCGTGGGTTTTTAAACTCCGAGTTCAAGGGATTGACTCAGGAGTTTGACCGAATTGCCAAGTCCACACGCTACGGTGCCAAGCAGCTGCTGACCGGCACCGGCGAAGCGTTTCAGTTTCAAGTGGGCGCGTTCAAAGGCGAGGAGAACGTAATTAAATTTAATTTAGATGCCAACACCACTTCGAGCGATGTGGGCCTATCCGGGGTGCAGATCAATAGCCAAGGCGATGCGCTCGACAGTTTGGACAGCATTGACAAAGCGATCTTGCACGTAGCCGGTACGCGCGCGACTTTTGGCGCCATGCAGAGCCGCCTGCAGCATACGATTGATGCGTTGGGAGTGCAGGCTGAAAACTTGGATGCGGCTCGCGGTCACATTGTTGACGTGGATGTCGCCGAAGAATCGGCAAAACTGGCGCAGGCCCAGCTGCAGCAGCAGGCGGGGATCGCGGTGATTGCCCAAGCGAACAGCTCGTCTTCGCGGGCGCTGCGTTTGCTCGAAAACGTGTAGAAAAGCCAGAGGCGTTGTACAATCAGTCATTGTGCAACCCGCGTCGCCCGCTGAAGGTCACTCTCACATTTTCCAATGAAGATCCGTTTGAGATCATGGCGCATTTCATCGCCGGCCGTGCGGATGTAAAGCTAAGTTCCCTAAACGATCTCAACTTGGAGAGCGCCCCCCACCTTCACCCGAGTCGTGCATATCCTCATCAGTGTCTATAAGCTCAATGATCTCGTCACTGAATACCAAATTAAAACCGGCAGGACAATTTAACATATTGCGTTAATGGCCTCTTATGGGGTCTAGCGCAAATATTTTTTTTCCTTCAATCAAACCTGTATTCATACACTAGACGCGCGGCGTTCTGGACTCGACTAGACCTAAGGCCTAAAGCTTACTGGACCAAAGCCGAGAAGTTGTGTGAACACGTTGGAGCATCTGAACGCAAGTTCATTTCAGCAGTCACTGGATTTGAACTCATGTCTAGAACTCTCAACGTCAAAGGGACAGTCACCCCTTTGACGTTCAGAGGCCTCCAATAAGAACTAAAAACTTATTAACCCGGCAGGGATGTCCTGTTCACCTCGTCATCGGCCAATGGTTGGCTGTGGGAGATGAAGTGGGCAGCGGTTCTAGGATCTGGGAACCAGAACACTTTGGAGGCTACCATGGGCTTAAGGATCAACACGAATCTTGCGTCAATTGGGGCGCAACGCGTACTCGGTAAACAGCAGGCGCGCGCCGAACACGCACAGTTAGCGATCTCTTCTGGTTCACGCATTGTCCATGCCGCGGATGACGCTGCAGGATTGGCGATCTCCGAAAACATTCGGGGACAACTCTCGGGTATAAAAATGGCGCGTAACAACGCCTACAACGCTTCGTCCCTGATTCAAGTGTCAGAGGGCGGGCTAAATGAAATCAGTAATATCATGATTCGCTTGCGCGAACTTGGGGTGCAGGCCGCCTCCGATACCGTGAGCGATGTCGAGCGCGGGTTTCTCGACCAAGAGGCGCAACAGTTGGTGCAAGAGTCTGACCGGATTGCCAAATCCACAAAGTTTGGTAATAAGGCGCTACTCGATGGCACCGGTGAGGAGATGACCTACCACGTAGGACCCTTCGCCAATGAAGCTGAAAACACCATTAAATATCAGATCAAAGCCGATGCC
>JANXMF010000107.1 GCA_025354795.1 Pseudobdellovibrionaceae bacterium | reverse complement strand
AATAATCGAGAAAGAACAGCGGCTTCGCTCCGCAGCATATAAGGTCATTCACACACATCGCGACCAAATCCTGCGCGACCTCTTTGTAGGAATCAAAATGCACGGCGAGTTTGATTTTGGTGCCCACGCCATCGGTGCAACTGACCAAACAGGGTTCAGCGAATTCCTTGAAATCGGCGCGGAAAAGTGCGGCAAAACCACCAATTCCCGCGACCAATTTATCCTGGTGCGGGCCGTCCTTTGGGGCGATGGTCTTGAGCCAGTCGACCAACGCATCCCCGGCTTCCACATCCACCCCAGATTGCTTATAATCGATGGCCACCGCTCGCACTCCTGATTGTGTTTCAAATGGAGTACCAAAGCGCGGAGCTTTATTCAACCATTCCAGGTCCGTATCATAGCGATACATTTGTGATTCCTTTTGGCGCTTGGGCCAGAAGTGTGGCTTAATTTAAGACCAGAGCTATGATGAGGTCCCCTATGTCGAAAATCATGCTTATTTCTATTGCATTGGCGTTCCTGGGGCCGATTTACGCGGCCCACGGCCAGGAGTCCTATCATCTCGATATTCCAGGCCTACGAGTCGCGCAATTTGACGCGGACGACACTTACGACCCCTTTGCCGATTATTCGGAGTTTGATGAAGCCCAAGAGGAAGAGGCCGACATCAATTTCTTTCGTCACGGGCGTTTTGTGACCATTGGATTTATCGGCGGCACGCGCAATTTCACCCAAGGCCAGGGGCAACTTTACACCCCAGCACCGGCCTTTGGATTGTTTTTGAGTTACTTTTTTGATCTGCGTTTTGCCATGCAGTTTAGCTACAACACCTCATCGCATAGTTTTCATGTGGCCACCCCGAGCGGTGATAAGAGCGCCAACGGCAGCGTTTCGTTTTCGGATTTTTCTTTGGATTTCAAATATTACATGAACACGCAAAACGTGACCAAAGGATTAGCGGCTTTTAACCCGTACATCATCGGCGGCTTTGGCCAGTTCACGCGCACCACTAGTGTGGAGAATGTGCCTGGCTTTAGCAAAGAGGGCGCGATGGGATTTGATCTCGGCGCTGGTATTGAGTTGCCGATGGCACATAATAAAATGTTTTTTGGTGCGCAAGGTATGTTTCAACTGATTAATTTTCCGGATAAGAACACCGAAATCGTGTTCGACACCAGGCAAAAAACCGGCAAGGTCCCCAATGGTGATAGTTTCACCATTCTGGGGATCCTTGGGGTTAATTTCTAAGGCGTCATATAAATACAGTTTAGCGCGGTGGAGCCTGTGCCGGAGGCCACGACGTTGACGGTGTTAGTGCCGGTCGCCGCTACGCTAAAAGTTTGGCCGGGATTCAGCGATGCTCCCGAGCAGGTCACAATGGAGGTGCTTGAAACACCACTGCAAGTCTGGCTCGTTGTCACCGTCGTGGACCAAGCGCTGCCAGTGATGGAGCACCAACCCATGGCCGAAAATGATGTGCCCGTTGAACCCGCCGCTTGCAGTTTGATTTTTCCAGTTGAGCCACCTTGAATCAGCGTCGCAGCCGCGCCTCCAGTTCCGCCAATCGTGGTTGTGCCGCTGCCGAAAGCCGACACCGTGAGGGAACCAGCTGAAGTAGTGATAGTACTGCCGCCCGCCAGAGTGACGTTACCGCTAGAGTTCACGCTGAATTTTGAGGCGCCACTCAATTGCAAATTCATCAAGTCACCGCTGAAACTCCCGGGGACGTTGACCGCAAGAACGGTACCATTGACATTGCCAATGTAAGCTCCCCCAGTGCTGTCCCAGAGTCCATTACCAATCGATACCAAACCGAAGTTGGCGTTGGCCAAAGGCGCGCCACCCACGCTAAGCATACCTGACGGACTTGTCGTCCCGATGCCGACGTTTCCTCCGCTGATCACCATAGCTTGAGTGGGATTGTGGAACGTGGTGCCCGAGGTCCCCGACTGTGCCGTATAAAAGCGAATGGACGAGGAGTTAGCGCCAGTGGAGGTGCCGCTCTTCAAATTAAGTGCGCCGCCACCCAGGTCAGTACCGCTACCGGCGTCGCCCGCCTGGACTTCGAAATTGATACCTGCAGTCGAGGAATTGTTGAATGACGCCCTCAGCACGGCTGGGTAACTCTGTCCGGGCGCTCCGATCATCACCACGCCGAACTGTCCCGCACCCGAAGGTGAGCCTGGATTGAGGATAATGGAGCCCCCGTTTTGATTGCCTGAGCCGCCACTTTGCGCGATCAGATTAATGGGCTGGCCAGGGGTCGACGCGGGCGCCATCCCACCTTGAACATCCAAGATACCCATCGGGCTTGTCGTCCCGATACCGACATTTCCATTGGTGTCGATACGCATGCGCTCATTGGCCGCAAATTCGCCATTAGTATAAAAGCGCAGATAAGATTGCTTAGCCGCGATACTTAGCGGACCGCCAGCGCCTTCCCAAAAAAGACTGGCACCGCTCGAACTGCGCACATTGCCCGAACCAAAGTTCCCGTAATTCAAACTGGAACCGTACGCTTCCAACGAGACCATACTGCTGGCACCGCCCCAATCGTCGACAACAATCAGGCGAGAAGCTCCCGAGGGACTGGGGTTTTCAATCTGGACCGCGTTGGCGCCGTTTGCAACCGTGTTGTAAACACTGAGGTTTTGTCCAGGCGCCGCTGTCCCGATCCCAACATTTCCATTGGGCGCCGGCATCAGGACATTCTTTGGCTCCCACGAACTAAAAATGGAATTCCAGGCCAGGACTTGGTTGGCAGTAGGCGCGGTAGCGGCGACGTTACGATTCGCGAGTTTCGAAGCATTGACGGCGGTGAGCAACGATCCGTCGACCGCGGGCAACTGCGCCGCGCCATTTAGTTGTACAACCTTGAGCGCCGTTGTACCTACGTTTTCAACGGCCGCGGTGCCCAATCCGGGAATGTCCCCGCTGGTTAGAGTGATGGCACCGGTCCTTCCAGCCACGCTGGTCACGGGAAATGTAATACCCGCACTGTTAATGTTTGAGCAGCCCCAACCCGTTGCGGTCGAATACTTCAACATTTCACCGTTGGCACACGTCGAATAAGCGACCGTCGTGCCCGTGCTCGCGTCAGTCATTAATAAACGATTAACGGCTACGCCCGCGCTATTAATATGGTTGCTTGTGATCGTGTCATTGGGAATCTTTGCGGCTATGATCGCGCCGTTGGCAATTTTCGCCGCGGTCACCGCGTTGGCGACGATGGTCGCTCCTACCGAGCCCACGCCGGATGCGGTTACATCACCAGTCAGGGCGGAAATTCCTCCGCCACCGCTCGGAGCCGCTGGCTCCCACTGACTATTGGTATTATTCCAAGTTATAACATCGCCGTTAGAAGGGGCGGTAGCCGCGAGATTGCGGGCTTGAAGCTTGTACGCGTTCAGGTTGGTGAGAAGCGATCCATTGACTGCGGGCAACTGCCCCGAACCATTGAGCGCCACGATCTTATTGGCTGTGACGCCGGTGTCGACAGAGAAACTGCCGTTTGACGTGATCGTTCCCCCGAGCAAACCCGGGCCTGCGGACACACTCGATACCCCACCAGCCGTGGCCGTGACCCATTTGCTCGCAGCCTGGTCCCAAACCAAAGTTTTTCCGCCGCCCACACCCGTCCCTACGCCGGTGGGATCGATGGTCAAACCACCGAGTTTGGTGTCACTGTAGGTCTTATTGACCGCATCGTTCGCGCCAGTGGGCGCCGACAAGTTCACAATCTTCTGATTATTAAAATCAATCGAAGTGGTCGGAGCCGCGACCATGTATTGGGTGGAAACACCGTCGACTAAGTCTTTAAGATGGCCAACCTTAGTGGTATCGCCAAATACATATTCGACATTGGCTTGCGTGAGTTGTTTGCCAGAACCCGTGTTCACCTGAATCATATCGGTGGGACTGCGGCCCTGAAGCGAGTCCGCAACCATTGCAGTCGGTACTGAAGACAGGGGCATCGGCGGCGTCAACGTCGTATAGGTCGCGCCACCTGCGAGGGCGTAAGAAACCCGCAGCAAACGCTCATCGCCTGGGGCAAAAATCACGCCCGGCGAACAGCCCGAGAACGCCCCAGTTGAGCCCGCATTCACAAATAAGGCCGACGTAAACTCCGACCCGCCCTTCAATAAATTCGCGGCTGACGTGCCGGTCCCGACTTTCAAAGAAAAAGCTCCGGCCTTTTGCGACAGATCCTGATTCAAATGAAACTCAGAGTAAAGTACGCAAGTCGAAGCCTTATCCATGATCTCAAATCTGAAATTCACATGATCATCAGTGACAGGAATCCCGCCGGGAGCCAGCAAAACACCGTCAAAGTTGAAATTTTGCGGCCCCACCGGCGCACCTTGCGCGTGGCGCACCGCCGGCAAAGCCAGCAGCGTACAAAATATCCATGTTTTGCTTCTCATCTTACAACTCCTGCACGTTTGATCATTATCTTACTGCCGTCCCCTGCGCTCATAGCTCCATTTTGATTCGCACTGCCCAATCGGCCGATTAATTTTCCGCCGGAGCCGTCTGTCATTAAGGTCTCACCCGCCGATACGCCATAGGGATGGCCAGTCGGCACATAGGAAGCCATACAGGTCGAAGGTAAACTCAACTGCTGAGCTACATTTTGCGCGGCCCCGGGAAAGGCCGCCTCGATCGTCACGTTGGTTTCATCTTGGGCGGTGGAAATACCCGTGGCGGTGCCGACTAAATAAGCGTTGGCGATATTGTTTTTTGCCAACGCTTCCGCAAAACCCGGGCAAACGCTCGCACCCGACGGCAATAGATATAGATATAGCTCAATCGCGATGGTTTTATTTTTCGCCACCGAAGCCTTGAGGGCCTGGCCGGAAGCCACGAAACCCGCGGTGAGGCCCACGGGCGGACTACACGTTATATTGAATGCAGTGGTCGCGCCCGTAATATTGACGGCATAACAGGCGGTGCGGTCGGTGGGCATGGCATTGAAGGCGCCTTGGTTTTTGGCCCGCAAGGATTGAGGTGCGATAATGGAGATCTGGCTTTCGCTAGATTTGGAGGCGCGCGAGCATCCGACCTGTGCCACGCACACAAGTATAAATATTAGAGACCGCACACGTACCATTGTTTCCTCCGCCCATTGGATCGGACAATGGTCTGCAAAAATAAAGGTTGGCATGGTTCAGGTTGGGAATTTGGAAATTCTTAGCAAATCTGCGCCACAATGATGCGCTGGCGTTTTATATTGAATTGATCAATTGGAGAATGAGCGCAATGACCACCACCGGTCCCGATATGTCCCGTAGTACAAATATCCAATGTTTATAAAGTTTGGCTGAGCCGGGCAAATCGGGATCCACGAATTCATCGCGCATCAGTTCGGTTTTGAGCATCCAGCACACCACCTGGCTGATCATAAACGCCGCGATTGGCAAACACCAATTGATCAAGGCCGCATCCAGAAATTCTAGCAGTCCGCGCCCACCCACGCGCAAATTGCTCAACACACTCGACGACAGCGCCGGCCCCACCGCTAAGAAAAAACAACCGACCGCCACCAGGCCTGCACCGCGCGAACGAGGCACCCGCCTCACCTCGCGCCAATTGGCCACGATGTTTTCCAGCAGCCCGATGCTCGCGCCCAGGGACGCTAAGTAAAGGCAGAGAAAAAATCCCACCCCAAACCAAAGTCCACCCGGCAGATCTTTCAATAAATGCGGGACGGTTTGAAACAGCAGCTGCGGCCCGGAGAACTCGGCCCCGCCATAAACCACCAGCGGAAAGATCATCGCGCCCGCCCACAGCGACAAGACCGAATCCAGCGTACTCACCCGAAACCCTGCCATTGGCAGGTAGGCCTTTTCACGCAAATAGCTGCCAAACGTGACCATGCTGCCAAAGCCCACACTCAGAGTAAAAAACACGTGTCCCAACGCCTGACCGAGCGACGCCAAATTCAGCTTTGCGAAGTCCGGGTAAAACAAAAAACGCAAGGCCTCGTTGGCCGATTGCAAGCTCATCGACTGCACCGCGAGCACGATGAGTAGGATCACGAACACCGGCATGCAATAGCCCACCCATTTTTCGAGACCGAACTCCAAATCCTTGCCCACGATCACCGCTACAATCATCAGATGCACGCTGGTCAGAAACAGCTGCAGCCAACCGTTTTCCAATAAAAATCTTAAGCTGCCGTCAGGATGAAAACGGCTCGGATCAAATATCGAGACCACCAATTGCATAAAGAAGTGCAACACCCAGCCACTGATAACGGCATAGTAGGCCAGCACCACCAAGGTGATGAATAGGCTTAAGCGGCCGATATTGCGTAAACAAAATTTTAGCGCCCACGAAGGTTCGACGGTGGATTGTCGCAGTTCACGGACCTGATAGCGTTCGCCGGAGAGCTTTTGCAAAGCCGGGCTTAGACTATTGCGCGCGACTTTTCCAAGCAGCAGCTCCCCGATCAAAAATGGCATGCCGATGAGAAACACCAACAGCAAATAGAGCAGCACAAAAGCGCCGCCCCCATTTTGCGCGACCACGTAAGGAAACCGCCACAGATTGCCGAGCCCAAAGGCCGAGCCGATGGCCGCCAGGTAAAAGCCGAGGCGCGTTTCAAATACCGTGCTCTTTGAATCTGGCATCGTCTAACTCTTTTGCATCACAAAAATCCTGAGCGGAATACCCTTAAGGTTCCAGTTCTCTTGAATCTTACGAATCAAAAAGCGCCGGTACGAGGGCGTGACACCTTCGGGATGATTGGCAAAAGCAATAAAGCTCGGTGGCTTTTGTTGGGTCTGAGTTAAATAATAAAATTTTACGTTCTCGGTGCGATAAACCGGCGAGGGCGCCTGTTTGATCACGTCGGTGAAAAACTTATTGAGCTGCGAAGTCGAGATCTTGATATGCAGCTTGGAGCGCACCTCTTCAATTTTGCGAAATAGCTCATCGAGACCGGTGCCAAAGAGCGCGCTGGTGAACACCAGTGGCACATCGACGAAAAAGCGAAACTCTTCATCGACTCGCTCGCGGAACCAATCGCGAAAATTCTCGTGCTCGCGCTTGCCCAAATCCAGTTTATTGGCCACCACCACGATGGCCTTATGGTGTTCTAAACACATTTCGATTAGTCGCGCATCTTGATGCGAAGGCCCCTGGTTGCCATCAATCACCAGCAACACCAAATCCGCCTTGCGCACGGCCTCGCGAGTTTTAAAGCCGCCCAGAACCTCGGTGCCATCCTTTTGCTTAGCCATCCGCCTGAGACCCGCGGTGTCGACTAATATGTAGTCCTGGTCGGCATAGCGGAATTCAGCCTCGATTGCGTCCACGGTGGTGCCGGCAATAGACGACACCAACATGCGCCGCTGGCCAAGCAGGCGATTGCACAGCGAACTTTTGCCCGCATTCGGTTTGCCTAGAATCGCCAGGCGAAAGCCGTCACGGGCATTGAACTCGTTTTCGCCAAGATTAGCGATCGCCCACTCGACGAGGGTGTCAATGCCATAGTCGGCCTCAAAGGCCGCGGGAATTAAATTGACGCCAAATTCATAAAAGTCGGGAAGATAGTTGTCGCCCTCGAGCGTGCGGTCGCATTTATTCACCACCACAATGTAGGGCTTGTTGGTTGCGGTCACAACCCGAAACACATCGCGATCCTCGGGCACGATACCGCTGCGGCCGTCCACAATCATCACGATCAAATCCACATGCTGCAAAAATTCGGTGACCTGGGTGCGGATCAACGGTGTGAATCCCTGATCGTCCTCGCTGAGGCCTCCGGTGTCGACCACCTCGAAACTCTTACCCCACCATTCGCAGGCCTCAATTTGAATGTCGCGGGTGACACCACGCTCATCACGTACCACTGCCTTACGGGTACGGGTAAGGCGATTAAACAAGGTCGATTTACCGACGTTGGGTCTTCCGACCAGGGCCACGCGCTTAAGCTTTGGGGACGACATAGCCGAGCTCCTTCATCATCCCAAGGTTTTTCTGCCAGCCGCGCTTGGAGGCCACGCGCAAATCGAGATACACCTTGCGCCCGGTGAGATGTTCGATCTCCTGACGCGCGTCGATCCCGATTTTCTTGAGCACCACACCGTCTTTTCCAATCACGATCGGGCGATGATTCTCTTTGGCCACCAGGATTTCCGAGTGCAACTTGAGCACCGGACCATCGTCTTCACTAAATTTAAGTATTTTGACCGCTAAACCAAAGGGCACTTCCTGATGAAGATTCTCGAAACATTTTTCTCGAATAATTTCGCCGCAGAGATCGCGGGTCGTGCTGAGCGTATAAAGTTCCGCGTCGTAGAGCGGGCCCGCGGCCGGCGGCAGCAAGGGCTGAATGCGCTCAAGCAGCATCTCGCGCAGAACTTTGCCGTCGTGAAGGGCCGAGCCTTGCAATACGGGAACTTTGAATTCCAAAAGTTTATCCCTTAAAATCTGCGGACGATGGATCTGAGGTAAATCTATTTTATTTATAACCGCAAGCCATGGCTTGCCAGCTTTACTGACGATATCAATGATCTCCTGCAGACTCTCCGAGCACTTTTCGTCAATATTCAACACTGCGACCAACACGTCACTCTGCGCAATCACGTCGTGCGCCTCTTCGTGCAAAAATAGGTTCAATCCTGAGCGCGACTGCACCACGCCCGGAGCATCGACGAAGATCGCTTGAAATTCTGGGGCGGTGATCAACCCCAGCACTCGTCTGCGCGTGGTCTGCGGCTTGGATGTGACGATCGAAACTTTTTCGCCCACCAGGGCATTTTGCATGGTGCTCTTGCCTGAATTCGGCAAGCCGATTAAACCTACAAATCCCGCACGGTAACTCATGTTCTCTTCTCCTCAGTTTTTAACGCTTCGCCAGCCGCGGCCTGCTCCGCCTCTTTGCGTGACGAGCCCGAGCCTTCGCCCAGCCTTCGACCATTGACATAAACCTCGACCGTGAAAATCTTGGCGTGATCAGGGCCTTCGTCACTTATCAGTTTGTATGCAGGCACCGTGCGAAAGCGCTTTTGGGAAAGCTCCTGCAGCCTAGTCTTAAAATCCGCGGAAAACTCGTTTTGTTTATCAAGCGAATCGATACGGCTGGCAAAGTGCTTGAGCACGAAGGCGCGCACGATCTCTAGCCCGCCATCGAGATAAAGCGCCGCGATCACCGCCTCCAACGCCGAGGCCAACAGGCGCGGGCGCAACTGCGGTCGCTGGGCACTCTCGCTCTTACCGAGATGGAGAAACTGCCCGAGTTCGAACTGGCGCGCGACCTCAGCCAAAGCGTTTTCATTGACCAGACTGGCGCGCCACTTGGACAAGGCACCCTCGTCGGCTTGTGGATGGGCTGTCATCAAGGTTTCGGACAGAATCAGATCCAAAACCGCATCGCCGAGGAATTCAAAACGCTCAAAATGGCCCGCGGCTTGGGCGCGATTTTCAAAAAAATAACTGCGATGAGTGAGCGCGGTTTCGAGCAATTGTGGATTGCGAAAATTATGGCCCAGCTGGGTCATGAGAACTTCGGTCATTTTTTTAGGTCATCCCGGGCTTAAAGCCCAACTTTGCTGTGGGTTATAGCCGCTTAGTAGGCGGGGTGTCAATGGAAGAGAGTGGCGGGAGCCGCGACTGCGAGCCGGGGATCGGGGACGATACATCTTATCATTCAACGAATCGCTACGCATCACCACCTACTTTTGTAAGGTAAAATCTGTAGGACTACCTCCCATGACTGTCAATGGAGCTCACTTACGTCTCCTACACGATGAAACGCGAACGTGATTGAGAGGGGAAGCCAAACCCGACACTTGTTAAGCGCATTTCGTCACCACTGTCTCACTATGAGAATCCCGTCCGCCAACCCCCTGAGATAACGAGTGAAATTTTGGCCACCCCCTTGCAATGGAGTCAGGTATAAACCGTGAATGATCGCGGTCAAGAGGATGAAAAAATGAAGAATTTAAATAGCCTGATATTAATAGTCGTCGGTTTCTTCGCCACTGTCGGTTGCGGCGGGGGTTACGGCAGCAGCTCACCGGACAGTTCAGCGGCTCAGGCCCAAGCTTCGGGTACGCTGACCGTCACTCCGAATCCAGGCACGGTCGCGGCGGGTGAAACTTATCCGATCGTACCGACCGGCGGCACGCCACCTTATACATACATGCTTGCGAATCCCGGGTACGGCACGCTCAGTACCCAGTCGGGGCTGTCGGCCAACTATATCGCGCCAGCTTCGACGGGCGCGGCGCAGATTATGATTCATGATGCCGCGGCCCAAGTAGTGGTTTTGGTGATCAATGTTACTAATGGCGGATCGTCCGGCACTCCTCTCACCGTCACGCCGAGTGCTACCAGCACCACCGTTGGCGGCTACGTCGCGCTGAGCGCGGCGGGCGGAACTCCACCCTATAGTTATTTGGTCTTGTCGTCGGTAGGCGGCTACTTTCAAGGCAATATTTATTTTGCACCCACGGTGGCGGGAACTTATACCACGCAGGTCAGCGACAGCGTGGGCCACACGGTCACAGCCAGTATTGTCGTGACTGGCCTTGCAACACCTGCCACTCCAACCCTTGAGATCTATCGCTCGTGGAACGGAAGCGACCATCTGTTCAGCACCTCACAATCCGAGGGTCCGCTTGCGGGTTATTCGAACGAGGGACCAAAATTTCAACTTTTCGTGAACAATGTGGGCGTTCCGGTGTACCGCTGCCGCAGCTACTATGGCCACCACTTCATGAGCAACGTCGGAAATTGCGAAGGCCAAATCACCGAATCGTTAATGGGGTTTGCTTACAGCTACCCATACAATTCCTATGCGCCGCTTTACCGCTTCAAGAACTGCAACGGCGACTTTTTAATGACCTTGGATTACAGCGAAGGCGTCAATTCCGGATACATTTATCAGGGTATCATCGCTTACGTCGCGGCTCCGTAAATAGCCTCTCCGCGCAATCGACCGGCGTGCATGGAAGTGACCTTCAGGGTCACTTCTTCATTTGGCGCGACCGGTTCCGCGGACTCGATCGACCAATAATCGCGCGACAGCAAACCGCCCCCGCGCAAAGCCAGCGCGCGCTTGAGCGTGCCCACTTGGGCCGCGGCGCTTTGTTCCAAACGTCGCGCACTTAAATCGCGCAAAATCTCGGCGCGACGTTTGATCACACTGGGCTCAAGTTGCGGCAATCGCGCTGCATAGGTGCCTGGCCTGGAGCTATAGGGAAACACGTGGAGCCTGGTCCACGGCAACTGTTCGAGTCGTTCAACCCCTTGGCGAAACTCCTCATCGCTCTCTCCGGGAAAGCCCGCGATCACATCCATACCGACAAAACTTTCGGGCACTTGGGCGGCGATCCGTAGAAGCGAATTTTCGACTTCGGCGGCGTCATACTGGCGCTTCATGGCGTGCAGCACGCGCGTCTCAGTGCTTTGAATGCTCATGTGGAAATGTCGGCACATACGCGGGTCGAGATAGAGTTGTAACAGGCGCTCGCTCACCTCAATGGGTTCGAGGCTGCTGAGGCGAATCCGCTGCACCGCTGTGTCACTTAGAATCGCGCTCAAAAGATCCTCGAGGCGGCCTTCGCCATCGACGTAATCGCCGATATGTACGCCGGTGAATACCACTTCCTTGACGCCACTGCTGACCAGTTCATTTACCCGACGCACCAGATCTTGGCGCGTGAGGCTGCGACTCTTGCCGCGGGCGAAGGGAATCACGCAGAAGGTGCAAAATGAATCGCAGCCGTCTTGAATTTTTAAAAACGCGCGGGTGTGACCGGGTTCATAGCCCCCACCGCCCTCCAGATCTTCTTTTCTAAATATGTTTGATTTATGAATGCGTTCGCGCAGCTTGCCGTTATAGTATTGCCGAATCAAGTTGGACAGTTCCGCTTTGTGCGAATTGGCCACCACCAAATCCACGCCCGGGAATTCCTCGGTGTCCACTTGCGCCGCGCAGCCGGTCACCACCACCAAAGAAAATGGATTTTTAATTTTCAGACGGCGGGCCATCTTGACCGCGTCCAGGGTGGCCGTACGGGTGACGGCGCAGGTGTTTAAAATGTGCACTTGCGGCTCAGCAGTAGCGCTCATAAAGCCCGTATCGTTGAGTCGGGCCTGGATCAAACCGGAATCGTAAGTGTTCACCTTGCAACCGAAAGTGTGAATCTGGAACGACAACGGCGTCATATAATCCAGCCGCCGCCCAGCAATTGTTTGTCGCGATAAAACACCGCCGCCTGGCCCGGCGTTACGGCCCGTTGCGGTTGTTTGAATTCCAAGTCCAGACTGCCATTGGCATAAGATTTCACCACCGCCGGGGCACCCTTGTGTTGAAAGCGAATCTTGACGTCATACTCCTCGCCGGCGCGCACATCGGTCAGCCAATTCATGCTTTTGATGGAGACGTCGCGGGAATAGAGATGCTCTTCGCCGCCCAGCCACACTGCGCCAGTCGCGGCTTCGATCCGCACCACGTAAAGAGGGGTTCCGGTGGCGACCCCAAGACCCTTGCGTTGGCCGTAGGTAAAATGATGAATGCCCTCGTGGCGGCCGAGAGCTTCTCCGCTGGGAAAAAGCTTAAGCTCGCCGGCGATCAGAAGATCCTTCGCCACGCGCGATTCAATGAATTCGGAATACCCGCCTTTGCCGATAAAACAAATTCCGGTGGAATCTTTTTTGCGTGCCACACCCAATCCGCGCGCCAGTGCGATCTCACGCACCGCCGGTTTCTTCAAATGGCCGATGGGAAACAAAATGTGTTTAAGTAACTCACGTTGCAAAGTGAAGAGAAAATAAGTTTGATCCTTCCAATCGTCGTGACTGGAGATCAGACGCCACTCCCCACCCGCGTTTTGAATGCTGGCATAGTGGCCGGTCGCGAGATAATCGCACTCGAGCTCGCGCATTTTTTGAAACAGATGATCGAACTTCAGATAGGTGTTGCAATTGGAGCATGGGATCGGCGTCCGACCCTCCAAATAGGAACCGACAAAATCGTCAATCACGTAGGCTTGGAACTTGGCCTCGCAATTGATCACATAAAACGGAATGCCGAGCTGATCGGCCACCGCGCGCGCGTCGTCCACATCGGTGCTCGAGCAGCACGTACCATTGCCCTCCTGAATCGAGCAGCTGCCCGCGGAGTAATCCCAGACCTGCATGGTCGCGCCAATCACATCGTAGCCTTGCTCGACCAGTAGGGCCGCGGCAACCGAGGAATCCACGCCTCCACTCATTGCCACCAGCACGCGGCCTTTGCGGCTCTCGCCAAACTTATACATATCTGGCATGCTCCCCGTGCTTGAAAGAGCGCAGGCGGGCCACACAGGCCACCAAAATATCCACGAACTCGTCGACTTCAACCCGAGTGGTTTCCCAGCCCAAGCTCAAGCGCAGGCTGCTTTGCGCCTCCCCCCGCGAGAGGCCCATCGCCAACAATGTGGGAGAGGGTTCGGGGCTTCCGGCACTGCATGCGGCCCCGGTGCTCACGGCGCAGCCGCGCACGTCGAGATTCATCAATAGCGTCTCGCCATCGACACCGCTTAAGACTAAACTTGAAGTGTTTGATAAGCGCTCACCTGCGGCGCCGGTCACCGAAACATCGCTGATTTCACTGAGTATGCGCCGCTCCAAGTGATCGCGCAGGAACGCCACTTCCCCACTGCGAACGACAATTTCCGCACTCTTCGTGGCCATAAAACCCAAGCTCGCCAGACTCAAAATATTTTCGGTGCCCGCGCGCCGGCCGCGCTCCTGGCCGCCACCATGAATTAAACTATTTAGGTTCAAACCTTGACGCACGTAAAGCGCGCCACAGCCTTTGAGGGCGTAAAACTTGTGGCCCGAAACCGTGGCAAGATCGACTTCCAGTGCCGGCAGATTCAATGGGATTTTGCCTAAGCCTTGCACGGCATCACAGTGCATGAGCGCTCCGACTTGATGGGCGCGCCGAGCGATCTCGCGCACCGGCAAAATATTTCCGGTTTCGTTATTGGCGAGCATGACGGACACCAATGCCGTTTGCGGGCTGAGCACGCTATCCAAATACTGCATATCCAGTTGCCCGGCGCGATTCGCCGGAATCACATCCAGACGAAAACCACGCGTGCGCAAAAATTCAGCGGTTGCGCGCACGCTCGGATGTTCCAGCGCCGACACAATGATGTGATCGCGCAAAAGCAGGCGGGCGCTGTCGCACATTCCCTGCAGCGCCAGATTGTTGGCCTCGCTGCCGCCGCTGGTGAAAATCAGTTGCAGCGGCTCCACGCCCACAAGCGCCGCTAGATTCTGTCGCGCCTCGCGCAGCAAGCCCTTAGGACCGCGGCCGGCCCAATGAATCGAGCTCGGGTTGCCCCAGTTTTCCAGCCATTCCGGAATCTTGGTCTTTAGTTCCGGGTGAACAGGGGTGGTCGCATTATGGTCGAGGTAAATGGTGTAGCGCACGGCAGAGGATTAACACATTGCGTGGCTGGCCTCAAGGACAGTCCAGACTTCCTTAACAAGTTAAAGACGGGCGGTGCATGCTCCGAAAAGACACTGATGGACGAACAACAGGATTGGGTGGAAGCCCTTAATATCAATCCGGAAAACTTAACCAAGTGGGGGGCCGACGCACGTGACGGCACACCGCTTTTGGTGAGGTGTCTGGTGCAGGGCCATGTGAAAGTCGCCGATTATCTACAATGGGCGCAAAAGAATTACGGACTGCCAGTTTTGGATGCACGCTTTTTCCGCGAAGCCTTTGATTTTGAACTCTTCGACCGCATGCGCGCAGAGGGTGAGTGGGCCGCATGGTGCTTTCCTATAAGCGAGTGGGATGATGTCACTATTGTTGCTTGCGTAGAGCCACCCAATGACAAGCCCCCAGGCCACTATGCTTTCGTGCTGGCCGATCCGAACGAGCTCGCCCAAGTTTGGAACGAAGGCAAAACCACAGTGATGACCGAAGGCATGTCAGAATCCCTAGCCGACGTGGCAAATGAAGCACCCGCGGGGATCAATCTTACTTCGACCGCGATATTCAAATTGGATTTGAGTAATTTGGGAGGGGAATCGGCTGACACTCCTCCGCCACCAAAAAAAGCCAGGCCGGCTGTGCCTCCAGTGCTTGCCCCACCGATCGCCGCGAGCGCGCCGCCTCCGCCGCGC
>JANXMF010000094.1 GCA_025354795.1 Pseudobdellovibrionaceae bacterium | reverse complement strand
ACATGCGGAGGTGGTAGAGAAGTGTTGCCATGAATTTCAATCCCATAGTTCCCATGGTAGGTCAGATAGTGGCCCGAAATCAAACTCACCGGATCATAAGCCTCGAGGAGATCAGAAAAAAATCGCCTGAAGAACGACACCGATAGACCTAGGGCCCTCGGGAAATCGACTTAAGATACAAGAGAAGACTTTGTCTTTCCGCATCTGCCAGTGGTTCCTGCGCCAGCGGCATTCGTGGTCTAGCGTCGGGCTCGGTGATTCTCGCTATTTCATCATATAAGAGGTGATGACCTTCATTTAACCTCTTGGCTAAGCCGGTTTCATCGCCGAAGGGAATTGGTGGCCCCTCGCGAAGCGGATCGGAGGGCGAATGGCATTCAATACATCCACGGCGTGACAAGATGCTCTTGCCCTTCTCCACAGAAACAGTTTGGTCTTGGTCTTTAGCTTCAACCGCGCGCTGAGCAGAGCGATTTGCAGCCACTATTTCGCGGGCTGATTTATTTCTAAGGCTGGGGCAAGCTTTTGACATGATTTTCGGATCCAGTGTCCCACGCCCTGTGGCCCAAAAGTCCAAGGCGTCATGATCAGGCTTGAGCACACGATTGTATTCGAAGGCGGCATTCTTTGATTCCTGAACGATGTTTAAGAGATCCTGATCGCCATTCGCTTCGTTGGTGATAAGTACATTCATGGTCATTTCAAAAATACTATGCGCACCGGGATCACGATACCCGGTCGACGAAGACCCATCGGAATTGAGCAAGATACTCCAATCGTAGGGTGAAATTTCAAAGTCTCGCGTAAGTCCTCGACCGCGATCGTATTCCCGGACCCCCTCAAACCTTCCCGGACCTGTATAGTCGCCAAACGCCTTGCGCTCACTTTCACTCAGGGTTGACTCGTGCTTACGCATAGATTCCGTTATCACATCAATATCTGTTACCGAAATTGAGCAAAATGCCGCGAACAATAAAGACGACTTAAAGGAAGGATACAGAGGAGAACGCTGGATTCTGCTGGCCAGATGCTCGCTCATGTTAGAAGCCACAAGCATGGTTAGCTTAAGATTTGGACGCCGGCCAATAGGCGGTAACTCTTTTTCGTGTGACACGCCAATCGTGTACGGCCATTCGAGCGGGGCGCCCCAAATCAGCTTGCTGTAACGCCTATCCGGTAGATCCTCGGCCGTAGACAGTTTACGAAAGTTAAAATAGTCATCTTTTTCGCTTCGATTGACTAGAAACGGTCTCCTTCCGTAGGAATAATCAATGATGCGACTAGTGGGTGACAGAATAGGATAGTCGGCACTGGTTAGTCGGTCATCATAGGAACCGTAAGCGCCTGCCCAAATCGGATAGTTGTTCCAAATTGGGTGTGGTTCTGCGCCGTGGCAGCGAACACACCTGGTTGGATTTGGCTCAGAAAATCGCGGACGGCTTTGTCCGCTTAAATCAAAAGAGATCTCGTGGAGGGTGAAATCCTTCCTGCGTTTGTCAAAGCTTAGCACCTCCAGAGCATCGAATCCTGGAAGACTAGGATCTCCATTGAAAGTCACGATCAAACTTCCATCGCTACTAAACAGAATCGCACGCGGAGCCGCACTCGTGCCCGCTTGCGGGCTTTCACTCTTATACATTAACGTAAAGCGAGACTTGAGTGACGGAGGTAGCGCAGCCAATACCTTGGGTATCGAATTTAAGCTTTGGGTTTCAATCATTTCCTTTAGCGCAACGTAGTCGAACTTCGCGCCCTGACTGAAGACGGCGTTCTGGGCATGCACATTGCCAAAAAAAGGCATAAAAATGGCCACTAGGACAGGAATAAACATAAATAACCTCGTCCTACAGAATAATGCAATTTCCTGGCCAAGGACGACTGTCGTCACTATCCAATGCGGCGCATGACCTGAGTTTGTCATCGCCCTGCTTCTGTCGGCAATAGTTTTTGGTTCATCTCGGAGAAGCAGGTTATTGATACAAAAAATATTTACTCGCTTGGACGGCTTGTCCGCGTGATAAAATAAAATTTTTTTCACCTAAAAAGTGTCATTGTTCACTAAACATATTTTGTGTAGTTATTTTCCCAAGTCATTTGTATTGCTTACGGCCCTATTTTGCATCCCTGAAAAGTCGGCGGTGATGCACATGCCTGGTCAATCCCTGAGCTCTCTGGTGCAAAATTTTTCAGTTAAGCGCGGAGAACTTGACTGAAAGCCAGTTGAAATTTTCGCTACCACGAGCCATGTCTTTATGGACCGGCCAAAACCCTAAGTTCTTTATTCTGATCGCCCCAGGTTAACAGTCAGGGGATGTCCGGCCCAATCATTTGGGCATTTGAATGATTTTGAAATAACTTTGACACCGCAGATCCACCAATGACTCATGGCGGGGCCCCTTGTTGACGTATATTAGAGAGCCTCTGGTGGCAGTCCCGTCAAGAATCAAGGTCTCGGTCGTCGCGAACGGGTCCGTGGCTCTGTATGTGACCTTGCCATTCTCCGCTTTAAGCGTTTCCCAATTGTAGGTTCTTTGCGAAGGGCCCCAACAGTCATCATCCCATTTTTCTGTTTTCGAAAGATCTACACACCGGACGTCAGCGCCAACCTGAATTTGAATACTTAGAGTATTCGCCAATCCACCATTGGTATTATGTCGATTTTGTTCAAGTCGACCGTCAATATTGTCACTGTAGCTTCTTTGCCAGCTCGCCACACTGTTGATAAGGCCAAGACCGGTGGGGCGGTGAAAGATCCAGTCATAGGTTCCGTCGGGGGATTTTTGCGGCGCAATCGCACCGGGCCAGCTTCCAACGTTACTCGTATAGCAATGCAAGGTATTCGAATTGACCGCATTGAGAAGACTCAGACCAAATTTTTCGGCGTCGTCGTCATTCACTAGGCCCAAATGATGAGCGGACTCGTGGGCCAACTTCAGGCGCACATCTTTCATAAGATTGGCGAGTGTTTCTGCGCTTGCAAATTTCACAGGAAAACTTGAATAGGCCAAGAAAAACGGTTTAAGTGCGAGAATGTATTCGCCTTTAGCGTCCCTTCCGTAATCAAACATGAGCTGCCGGTTTTCCCGTGATCTCTCGAGCATTGGCTCATAACGCACGTTTTCGATGATAGTGGCGAGTCTTTCTGCGGTCCAGCCTTCCGGCAGTTGCGCATAAATTTCGGGCGAGGAAAAACGGATCATGTTCGCTAGGCCTTTGGCGGCCATTTGTAAAATCCGTGTCGAGTTTTCATCTACAAATCCTCCGCCACCACTGCTAGAGCCTTGGGACTGCGCAGGCTCTCGCGCAGGACGGACGATTGATGCCGTTGAGCACGCGACCACACTTGCCGCTAAAACGCATAAAACCGATAGAGTTTGTAACCGATGGTTCATCATAATCATTTCCTTTAAATTGTTCAATATTAGTGCCAGTATATCCGGCGCCTCAAGCGGCTAGGCCGCTCAAGGCATGCCGTAAATTGTCACTCGAGCTTCTTAGGGGCCACACAAAACATCGCGATGCGCGGAAATGAGTTTCAATTTATGAAGCTTCAGATTTTTATCCACGCACTCGGCCTTGTCCACTTGAACCTGCGGCCTGTAACCACTCGCAATGGTTATGAGATTATTCTCCATATCAAGAGAACAAAGTGTGCCATCCCGTAGTTTGAAAACGGAGTACCACATAAAGTTACGAGTCTCTGGAGAGCCTTGTTCTGAATCATAAACTGAACCGAAGAGGGCGGCCGCCTCGGCGACGTAGGACTTGATCACCTGCTTGCCTAAATCGAAAAAAATCGGCGCTGTTTGGTTGATACAGGTTTGTGTCTCGACGGCATCCGTTGTCCGCGCTCGAGCCGCATTGAACTGATCAACAAGATCAGCCTTGGCGATGGGGTTCAGCAAGGCCGCAATTAAGGCGATTGCTGATATTTTCGTGTACTTCATAGGAAACTCCTTTTTCAATCGGCGTAATTGCCGATATGATGCAATGTATCAATTCTCATATCGAGACGCTAGATTGATTTAATTAATTAAGAGCTTCAAAACTAATTACAAATTAGCTATAATCATATATATATTCGAAATGACTATTAAAAGTGTGTTTGAATACAAAGAATATAAGCGCTATCTTATCGCCGCACTCGGAGTGGGGAAAAAGCGCAGTGGTTTACGTGCTAAGCTCGCGCTCCATCTGAATTGCCAGACAGCGCACATCTCCCAAGTTTTGAATGGTCAAACTCATTTTAGCCCTGAGCAAGCTTATAAGATTAATGCCTTCCTAGGCCATGATCGCGAAGAAGGGCATTTTTTCTTTTTGATGATGAACAAAGATCGGGCCGGAACGAAAGATCTGCAGGAATATTACCTCCAGCAGCTCAGCGAAATCCTAAATCGGCGATCAATCATCAAGAACCGAGTGACTGCGACCCGCGAGGTCCCCGCTGAGCATCAAACGCGCTACTATAGTGCGTGGTACTACCTGGCGATTCATATGGCCCTCTCAGTGCCAGAACTGCAAAACAAGGAAGCTCTTGCCAAATATTTTCGTCTCCCGCTGAACGTGGTGGCCGAAACCCTGGAATTTCTGGTCGGGACTGGGCTTGGAGATTTTCGTGACGGTAGATATGTCATCGGTTCCAGCCATGTTCACCTAGGCCACGATTCCGACAATATAAATAAACATCATTCGAATTGGCGACTTCAAGCTATGGACTCCCTGACCCGTATCACTCCTAAGGATTTGCATTACTCCGTAGTCTTTTCCTTAGCGCAGGAAGATTCGGAAAAACTAAAAGAGCGAATTATCGAGATGATCAAAGCGAACTTGAAGGATGTGGGGCCGTCAAAGGAAGAGGTGTTATTCTGTACGTGCGTTGATTTTTTTGAAGTTAAGAGATAGCCTGGATAGGCTTCGACCTAAACCAATTTTGGTTCTCCACCCAATAGGTTGTGGGGCTGAGTCGAGTCGCGGCCTTTTAGCACGGTGGCGATCAATGCTGAAAATCAGTTTTCACGCGCGATTCAATCCACTATTTTTATTGATGACAAGTGTCTTGGATCTTGGCCCGGTAGACTCAAGATAACTTCTCACCGTCAAGATTTCAGTGTTACAATTTTCGAATGCAAAGCCGGAACGAAGTTACACTAA
>JANXMF010000079.1 GCA_025354795.1 Pseudobdellovibrionaceae bacterium | reverse complement strand
CGCTGCATCCAGCTTTACCCAAATCTTCAGGCCGAACATCTGGAGGTTTTGGTGTTTCGGTTCGCGGAGTTCGCGAAGGACCCCAAGAACAAGGTCCAAAACGCACGAGGATTCTTTATAAGCCTCGCCAAGCAGGCAAGTGAGGGCCAAGTACCCCTTGACCACATAGAAACGCCTGACGAGCGTCTAATGCGTTCATTCCTTGAGCGGCAAAAGGAAGCCAAAGCCCGGCGCGTGGACGTAGAACGCGCCGCACAAGATTTTGAGTGTGAATCGTGGCTTGAGACCCTAACGGCGGAAATGAAACTGAGTCTCGTTCCAGAAACCTCGCTTTTGAAGCAGGGAACCGCGGCCTACGCGGCGATGCTCAAGCGCCACTTCGCTGAGAATGTGTGGCCGGTTCGCCGCACGGAGATCCTTCAGCGGGATGTGAGCCTGTGAGTGATGAGAGGCGTATTCCTGGGGCCTTACTGGTGCTCGTGGTTTTGGCGCTGGTTGCGTATTTCTTGCGCGGGATGTTTGTTTAACTGCGCGGGCGGGTATTCACCTCTGGCTCCGCTGCCAGACGAGGAAATTTCAAGAGAGCTAAACAGAGTGGCTGCCGTAGGTTAATGCAAACTCATGTATGCGCCCAACCAATAGATGCAGAGTCCGATTGCGCAAAAGCCTTTGCCGCCGCGGTTTAGCGGGCTTTTTCATGTAATGATTACATGATGAGTTATTTGCTATTTCCAAATTTGGAAACATACGTTATTGATGGGGTAGGGGATGGTGTATCTAAAAATCAACTTTCTCCTAAAAAAGTCACTTGTTCGCACGTGAGGCATCATGAATCCGCCGCCCCTTATGAGGGAGCGGTGAGGCTAGTTTTAGTTTTGACGAGGGTAGGCCAAAAGAGTGGGGAGACCAGGTTTGGACAGCTTGGTTTAAAACTTTTTGGTCAGGGTTTTAAGACTCAAAAAAATAACGATAGACACTTTTAAATAGACACCAAAAGGCACACCCAATTCGCAAAGGGTGCGGGTTTGGGGTACGGGGCCGGCCTATCTCATTAACTTGATTGGTAATGGCGCGGGCACTCCACCCCCTGTTTTTCCTGACCACCCACTCTCTACGAGATTAGGTGGTCAGGAAAAACAGGAGGTGGAGTGAGTACAAGTAAAGAAGATAAGTAGAGAGAGAAGAGAGTGGGAATAAATATAATTAAGAGAGGAGGAGAAGACAAAAAATGGAGACAAAGAAGCAAGAGACAGAGATCAAAAACACTTAACAGAGGAGGTACCTATAGAAACAGAAAAAAATGACGGGGCAATCGAAACTAAGGAGGAAACCAACAAACAGAATATAACATTAACAGCCAGGGATTTGGACATTTTTGAGTTTTGCCTAGAGATGAAGTTCGCGGATCTCAATGCCATTCATCAGAAATTTTTCTTAAATCTTCGGTCCGGCGAAAGGAGCAAATCGGACTGGTGGGCGAGGGAGCGTATAGGGCTCCTTAAACAGCACGGGTTCTTAAGGACAAAGCGCTTTACGTTTACTGGGAAGACCTATTTCCTGGCAACGGAGTTAGCCCATATCGCCCTTACGAATAAGCGAAATCACCGCAGTTATGTGCGGCCGGTGGTTGAGATCGACGTGCGCACCTTTGACCATGACCTACGCGTCACCCAAGCGCGCTTAGCGCTCGAGCGTTTGGGGCGTGCAGCCAATTGGGTGTCTGAGAGGCAGCTAAAATCGGATTTGGCTTTGGTATCTGGGCTTTCGCGCCAGTACCAGCCGGACGCGATTTATCGGAATAAGCACGGCGAACCAATGGCTTTTGAACTTGAGCTCACGCTCAAGAAGAAAGAGCGCTACGCGGATAAAATCAGAAAATATGTGGACTTGATCAGACAGGCAGATCTGGGCACCCAGGGCTTTCGGGGTGTTCTTTTTGTCGTCTGTAGTGACCACATATTTGGCATCTTAAACGACCTTACAAGGAGGCACGAAGGAAAATTCAAAATCGAGAAATTTAACGAGCTTGTCGCGGGCCAAGGGGTGCCAGCGCCAAGTGCAAAAAAGGAGGTGGGTTGATGGCAAATGATAAAAAAGGTTTTTCAGAGGCGGACAATGAGCAGGCCGGACGGTTTCTAATGATGGGTGCGTTTTTGGTGGTGGGGATCGCCGCATTGATGGTGTCGCCAATAGCGATTGGTGGCTTCGTCATTGGGCTAATCTGGTACGGCGCGTTTATCGAAGACGGCGAGCCGAACGGTGAAAAGCTCGCGTGGCCAGTTGGGCTTACATTGACCACGTTCATCTATTTGTTCGGTGCGCCGGTGGGACTTACCCACTACATGGAGGGGGTTTTGTTCACCGACTTCGGCAAGTGGACGAGCGATCAGGTGTGGGGTGTGATAGGCACGCTCAACGGCTTTCTGCCAAGAAAGATGGCGATTAGAAACATCACGGTGGAAGAGGTGAGGTTTTATGCTTGGGCGCTGATTCCAGCGGCCTGTGCTAGCTTTTACTACCTCCACCGGAAAGCGGCCGGCCGCGGAGTGTTCGTTTACCAGGTGTTCCATCTGGGTCTGACGCCGTTTCGATTGCTCGCGGTGCGCTGGCTGTGGGTGCTAGGTCCCGCTGGTGTTTTCGCGCTCGCAGGCTTAATTTTCCACATGCCAGGTTGGGTGCGGCAAGGGTTTGGCCTAATGTTTCTAAACCTCATGGTTTACACGTTTACTGTAACCAGGCGGGAAGAAAAGAGTTTGGCAAAGCTTGTCGCCAAAGATGCTGGGGAGCCGCGGCTATCAGGGCCAATTTTATTGGGGTCTGTGAAAGGGGCGCCCTCCAATAAAGTCAGGCTCACTGAGGATCAGCTCAATCACCACGTCCATATTGTGGGCGCGAGCGGATTTGGAAAGAGTGTGCTGCTCTCACACGTGATCCAAAACCGGATCGGTTCTGGGAGCGGGCTCTTGTTCGTGGACCTCAAGGCTGATTTTGAAACCATCCGCCAGGTGGTCTCCCACGCCAAGGCTTCGAGCCGAATGAAGGATCTTTATATCTTTTCCTGCGGGAATCCAGAGATATCGAGTTCCTACAATGTGCTGTCGTCTGGTACTGCGAATCAGCTTAAGGACCGG
Organism: Pseudobdellovibrionaceae bacterium; assembly: GCA_025354795.1. GTDB lineage: Bacteria > Bdellovibrionota > Bdellovibrionia > Bdellovibrionales > UBA1609 > JALHOQ01. The sequence goes on along the minus strand of JANXMF010000079.1, from coordinate 1,181 downwards.
ATCATGGGTGCGCTCAATTGGTCGGAGGAGTTTTATAAAAACGAGGCATCAAGCTTCCTTTTAAAACTGCTTCGCGGGCTTACGTATGTCAGGGACCAAGGCGGTGCGGCAGTTGACCTTGCCACGGTCTTAAAATGCACGGAAAGCCCAGGTCCAATCGAGGCGTTGATTGAGCGATTGCCAAAGTCCGAGCTAGAGCTTGTGAGCCAGCTTGAGGACCTAGTTTCCAGTCTCGGGAAGCCTGAAAAATATAAGGCTCTCCAGGGACTCAGGTCGCAGCTTGAGGCACTCGTTTACTCTGACATCGGGCATTTGCTCACAGCCAGCAATGATGGGATTGATCTCTTCGAGGCCATAGCTCAAAAGAAAATCGTCTACGTGCTGCTTGATTCGAGGACCTACGGTGAATCGGCCAGGGCTTTAGGCAAATTGATCCTTCAGGACTTAAAGGCCGCATCGGCGAGGATTGACAATGAAATTCCACGGGGTGAGCGCACGCCATTTACGGTGGTGGTCGATGAGTTCGCGGATCTAGCGACGGAGGAGTTCTTAGGATTTCTCGACCGCGCCAGAAGTTCCAAGATCGGCGTCGTTGTGGCCCACCAAGAGATCGCGGATCTCTCGCGCATTAGCCCTGAGTTCAGTCACCGGCTTATGAATTCGACCTCGACACTTTTCGCATTCTTGCAAAAGGTGCCGCAGACGTCGGATTTGATTGCGAGCATCAGCGGGACTAAGGCGACTTTGAAAGTCACTGAGCAGGCGCAAAGCAACTGGCTCTTTGGCGATGAGAAGACCGGCATGAAGTCGATTCGGGAGGTCGATGAATTCGTCATCCACCCCAACACGGTGAGATCGCTCGCTGTTGGTGAGTGCGTGATGGTCACGAAGTACCCGAAATCGAGTTCAGCCGTGGTCAAAATTCGGCCCGAGGCTCAAGGGTATCTATCAGTTGAGGAAGTAAGGAGCGCTTTGGCGTCGTCACGTCGAGGAGTCACAAAACTAAACCAGCGCCGGCATTCGCCGCCCCCAAGGGCTCAGGCATCCGGCGCAGAAAGGAGCGGATATAGGGATAAAGAATCAGACAAGTTTTAACCAACAAACCGGGCTCTGGCCCAGAGGAGGTGTTATATGCGGGAATATATAGAAAAGGTTTTTGGATGGAAAACGGTTGTGGGGCG
>JANXMF010000071.1 GCA_025354795.1 Pseudobdellovibrionaceae bacterium | reverse complement strand
AATGACGCGCTCGCGCTGCTTTCTCTTCAAACGAACTCTCAGTGGTGCCAATCCTTGCTTCCTTGCAAAAGTCGGGAAGCGCTGATCGTATCAAAATTTGTAAGCGCTGATCAGGAAAAACTTATTTGATGGAGTACTAGTCCTTCAGGAATCAAACCGAAGGCTTGCGTACTGCCGCCACTGCATTCGCTCAAATTCGATTGGTTGTAAACATAGGCGAGAAGCTCTTGGCGAAAAAATCTGTTGGAAAACGGCGCACGTTGGTTGTTCGGAACCAATATTTCCGAGATCGTAGGCCGGTCCTTAACCATATGGTAGCCGCGAAGCTTGTACTCTCCAACGACCGAGGCGCGAAACATCAGCGTGGCATCGGGCTTCAAAATTTCGATCGCGTTTTTAAAATCACGCTCGGGGATTAGATATAAGTCGAATCCGCCGTTGTGGACGCGATCGGGATAGGCGAAATGGATATTGGGGCGAAATTTTGCCTGCTTCCTGCCGTATTCAATAATGGTGTAGGGTCCGGACGGGAGGGGTGCGGGTCTAACCGCGGAACGAAAAAGCACTATCCGTGACGAGGCCAGCTGGTAAAGAAAGATTGCAGGATTGGTCTCAATACTAAATTCGATTTCCCATTTGGATCTTTGACGAATTTTTGGATCGGCAGCCTGTTTGCCATCACAGCCGCTCAGTCCTATCAAGTCCGCAGCGGCATTTGATTTACAGAGATCGATCAGCGATGCGATCAAATCCTTAGTCGTGACCGCGGCACCGTCACTGAAATGATAGTTCTTGGCTATCTGAAAGACTATTTTACCGGTGCCCGTTTCGACTTTCCACGAATCGGCGAGAGCCGGAACAAGATTTTGCTCCTCATCCACTCGAACTAACGGAAGGTAGAGTAGCTGCAAAATGAAGCGATCTTGCGCGGTAGCCGCCTGGCGCGGGTCGGTGCTCTGGAATTCGTTCGGGACACCGATGTTGAGAATGGCCTTGCTTGCGGCCTGAAGACCAAAACTAATCGTTAAGAGAAGTAAGCAGCTGCTCAAGGTCAAGGCGTTCATCGTCTTCGAGTTGGGACGCGCGCTCTCGATCGTTGAGGATAGCTTGCAACAATTGCATAAGTTCACTTTTTGCTCCGGTCTCTTCCTTTACAATCTTCACCAATTCGAGTAAAGGACTAACTGAAGTGCGATCAAGCTCAGCCGATCGGTAGTATCGCGCCTTTGCGTCGAGTCCACGACCGATTGCCGCAAGGGCCTGTCCTGCGAAGAAATGGTTCATTGCCATTCCGGGCGGACCGAGATTTGTGGCGCGGTCAAACTGCAGAAACGCTTCTTCAAACCGATTTTGTTTCTGCAAAAACAACCCGAATTCCAAATACGCAATGGGATCACAAGGATCGGTCGAGATCATTTGCTGTAAGTACGACTCAGCTCTTGAATAGTCTTTCAGTCCCAAATGCATTTTAGTCATCGACTGCATGCACGTGTAGATATTTTCCTTTGCCACAAGCTCTTCGATCTCCGTTTCGCCGGGAAGACTTTCGGCAATTTTGAGAGCTTTATCCATGGACCGGCGCACGAATTCTAGACCGAGTTGGCTGACCATCGCGATGGCGCGAAATCCGTAAGATACTTGCACGACTTCCTTTAAGCTTGAACTGGAGAAAGATTCGTACTTCGCCATGATGTTGTTAGCTAATTTAGAGGCAAAGCGAAGGTGATCCGCGCCCTGACGGTATCGAAAGATTCCAACGATATAGCGCGAGACCGGCAAAATCGCATTCAGCGAGATATTCTCGACGCCGTTGGGAAGCGAACGTTCGACCAGGCTTTTGAGTTCGGCGAGATCGGGTGTTTGGTCCTCATCGAGATCACGGCTCGAGCGAGCGGCGCCGAGCTGCACTTCGGCATCGGCCTCGAGCTCAGGAGTGACCCACGAAATATCGAGACCAGCTACGAAATCAAAATCGGAACAACGCAAAAGCAGCTTAATGAGGTTGATATAGTGAACGGAATGTTTTGGATCACGCGCGGCTGCGAGTTGTTTTGAGGCATCACGCCACTGCCTTATGTAGCCGAAAATTGCTATTTTGGCGGCGGCCGCGTCATCTTGGGCTTCGATGATTTCGTCAAAGTAATTTCCGCGAGGAATACGTTGTGGGAAGAGCAGCATGCCCTTAAGTAATTCAGGATTCGCGTGGACTAGCGCGAAGAAACGGGAGTTTAAACTTTGCTTAGCCCTAAGTTCACCAAAATATCCGGCACAAGTTTGCGGGAAACGAATTTCCACGCTAATAACCTTCAATCAAATGGCGGCGCCCGGCAGTTTTGGTGATCTGAGTGTTTTGGAAACCCGCTTGTTTAAGTAGACCTCGCCATTCGGCTTCGGTTCTCTCGCGTCCGCCATCGGTCTGAAGCAGCATCGCAATATCCAAAATAGTTTCCGAGCTAACGCGACTCTCAGGCAGAAATTGCTCGAGAATGACGACGTGACCTTGAGGTGACAAATGGGTTCTGACTTTTTTGAGGATCGCAATAGAGGTGGCCTCATCCCAATCATGGAGTACCCAGCTGAGCACAATCAGGTCAAACTTTTGAATTAAGGCAAGCCCGTCTAAGCCCGAATTGCCCAGCAGGAAGTTTCCCGCAACGGATTTGATCTCCAGGTTGGCGGAATTTTTGCGATTCAAAAGTTTTCGTAGAATAGGCTGCGCTTCGGGCAAATCATAAACGGAGACTGAAGCTTCGAAAAATTTGGCTTTGAGTGCGAGAGCTAGCGCTCCAGTGCCTCCGCCGACATCAAGAATCGAGTAGACTCCGTCGCGCGCGAGACTTGCTGCCGCCAATTTTGAATCCGGTTCACTGAGCGCGTGCATGCCCTCCATAAGTGTTTCCATTAAGTCGGGATGCGACCTATAGATATCAAAAGGCGATGCGACGTTTGCGCCAAAGGCGAGATTCCATTGGCTCGTCCCGCTCTTAAGAGCCGCGCAAATCACGTTTGAGCGAAACATCGGCTCCATCACCAGTTTGTAGTGCAGGAGTAACGCACGCAGAGGGCTGCCCAAAAGTTTCGGGTCGTCAACGGATGCGAGTACTCGAGCCCATGACGTTTTGAACCGGGCCAAGTCTTCAGCATTGAACTTGTCGCTCACGGTCTCGTCCGATTTTTCAATCACGCCCACATACGCCAACAAGTTGACGAAACGGGAAGTCGCATCAGCATTAAATTTTAACCTGAACGCCAATTTCTCCGCGGTGAACCCGCCCCGCAAGACTTTTTCACGAAGACCAGAATCGAGATAGGCTTCGATTGCCCCTATTCGTACGAATACACTCGCATTCACACTGAGAAATTCTAAGAGGTCCGGTGTTTTTTCGAGTTGGTTTTCGCAACTATTTTCTGAAGATTTGGTGGAATCAGTGGACACTGAGCATACTCCTTCTAGAGAGAGTGATAGCAATAAAAAGGCCATCAGCAGGCGGCTCACCTTATGCATATAGAAGTATCATAGGCTCTGTCGAGATTTGAGTGAATCTAAAGACCGGAGTCTTGTAAATTATTCGTATTTGCTAGTTATGTATTCAGCGTCACCGAAGGGGAAGAAATTTGCCGAATTCACAACCCCATGGACTTAACCTTTCGATCCGCAAACGGATGCGGAGGATAGTGCTCGCGCTCTCGATACTGTCGGCTGGCGGATTGATCGCACTCTATTGGGTTTCAACCTTCAGAACCTCCGAAAGCCAATTTCAAACGTGGATCACATGGGCGCCCGAAGCACTGCTTCCCAGCCTCATCGAGTCTGACGATTTCGGCGCCGGACGATATCTAAAGTCAGTTGGGTCCTCACGCCTGTTTTCCTCGTTCCATATCTACGATTTGAATAACCGGCACGTCGGCGGCTTCGGTCCTGAGGCGATGGAAGGTAGAACTCTGATTAAAGACAAGGTAGGCACCATTTGGGGCTCGATGACTTTTGTGCGCGATCAGCGTGAGTTGATCAAGTTGACGTTGGTGCTAGTCGCGGTTCTCACGATTTTCTTGCTCCTCGCTCTGCACATAGGAGTTACGACCGTGGGTGCTGGAATTGACGAAGAGCTGAATCCGCTCAATCAGTTAATTGAAGAAATCGGCTCGATCTTCGACCGGCTTTCTTCTCTCGAGAGTCGGGACGACCCTTACGCACTCTTAATGAAAGGTCGAGCTCAAAGCGCCGGATCCACGCAAGAGGTCTTGATTTCACAACTTTTTGCGAACGTCGTGGAGCAGCTGGCCGAGTACCGTCGAAGAATCGCTCGTTATGCCAGTGAACAAGAAGCCTTTAAGCGGGAAGAGGAATTCGCCCTCATCGCGCGCCAGGTTGCGCATGACATACGTAGTCCGCTTTCTGCATTGAAAATCTTGAGCGAGGTGATTGGGGCGGACATGGCCGAAAATAAAAGTGCACTCTTGAATACCTCTATCAAACGGATCACTGAGATTTCGGATGACCTGATCGAAGGGGGCTTGCGGCAGAAGGCGCAAGTCTGCGAACTCGCCCCATTGATCTCCGCTCTTGCCAATGAGAAGAGCATCGAATTTGGGAAGCATGCGGGTATCAGGATCGAAGTACAAAACGCATCAGAACGCGTGACCGTCAGAGTGGGCGCGGCAGACTTAAAGCGCATACTGTCGAACTTAATCAACAACGCGGCGGAAGCTATGAACTTTGGAGGTAACATAACCATTCGGACACATATCCTCAGCCAGATCGTCAACATCGAAGTCGAAGACGACGGCCCCGGGTTTTCCGCCGAAATTCTGCCGAGGCTCTTTCAGAAGGGCGCCACCGCGGACAAATCGAATGGAAAT
>JANXMF010000051.1 GCA_025354795.1 Pseudobdellovibrionaceae bacterium | reverse complement strand
CTTTCCCATCAATTCTTCCTGCCAGTTTAACATTTGTAAAACAGCACAAGGGGCGGGCACAAGCGGCTGAAGAGGCCTGGGGAGCCTGTCTTGGGAGCTTTGGCTTAATTGCATTTGCAGCCGTCATTTGGGCCGCCGCGGAAAGTGCGGAGCATCCGGCTGCGGTTCTAGTCGCAGCGGTGGTGGCTTGGCTCGTTGTCAGCGGGCTAATGTGGCGCGTGTGCGGAGACCGGGTTTAGCGCGAATTCCACGCGCATTTACAGACTTGGTTCGAATTAGCGCCCCTTTCGGCCCGCCAGCTATAAATCACCGAGGCCGTGTGTTTTTTCGATACCAAAATAGATGTTGCCAGCCGAAATGTCGGGCCCTAAGCAAAGCTCTCATTGGTGCGGGATCTTCGGCAGACTCACCTACGAATATTAAATTGGTGTCGTTCTGCGCCGGCAAGTCTTGGATTTTAAAAGCATCAAATTTCATGAATAGGGAAAGCGGGGTGCTCCAATCTAGTAGTCGCATTGTATAAGGTATGTTGAGGGCGAGAGGGTGGTGACCGGCGCGGAAAACTGCACGCGGGCGCGTGTCAATAAGGATGGCGTTACCAAATAATTCAGGGTTTTCTTGCTCCACGGTTTTAGCAAAATCGAGGTCCTCAATCAAGAGATCGCGTTCAGTGGTCATGGTTGTTGGCTGAACAACAATCTCGAAGTCTACAAGAACAGGCGGCGTAGAACCAAAAATTTCACTCATGTTCGCTGAATAATTGGGAAGAGCACCAAAAGCCGCCCCTTTTGTTTCATCGGCGACCCACAGAGAAATGACCTTCGCATAGGCTCTAGGGGTCGAGTGCAGAAACCCGTGTCCGTCGTCATCAAGTTCTCGATACCAGTGGATGGGCACAACTGCATTTGTGCTGAGGCAATCTTTCCAAGCAATTGTAGTCGAGGTTAATTCGCCGTCCAGATATTGGCTTCTGAATTTCCACGGCAGAACGAGGCGCGTTTTTCCTTTTAACTTGCAACCCTCTGTATTGACGATGGGTTTAGAACTCACCAAGAACGGCAGAGCTCGAAGAACATAGACTCGTTTCTCGAGCAAAAATGCAATCAAACATGCGTATAAAATGACAATGAGTACGATTTCAACAAAACGTCCAAGTGGCCATTGCGATGGTTTGAGAAGGGCCGATCGTATCCGCACCGTTCAATGCTAGAGTGATTCTTAAGCTCAAGCAAGGAACGGGACTGAGTTTTCGCGACTATTTATGCACGGCTGGCTTAAGCATGATTGCTGCCGGCCTGTATTTTTCAGTTAACCTTCGCCGCTGTAATATCAGATCTGCACCGGTTTTCTTGTCCATTCGTACCAAGCGTACAATATAAAAAAAATAAACCATAAGCTCCAGTAGGCCGCCCTAATGGGTTTAAAATAGAGTTCTAGCCAGGCTTGACTTGGTACGCGCATATTCGTATCTGCGTTTGCGCGTATCACGTTCTTTAAATAGTTTTTGGAGAGCAAACGATTGGGTGAAGGATAGCCGACAACTTGTGCTCCGCTCTCAGGCAGTTTTATCCAGTCATTCGAGCTAAATGGAAAAAATTCCAAGTCACATGCATTCGCCGTTCTTACCAATTCATAGAAGGGTCCTCCATTAATCGAACTCGCGAAGGACCACTCGGTTGCCTGTACATTTAACTTTTTACAGATCTGGTGCAAGCGGAAGAGTCGTGTATAAGGAGAACATCGCGAGGCCGCGCCGGAACTGGTAAAGGTCATATTATCCGCAGTTCCATCTTTAAACAGGATTTTTTCGTGCGAACTGCATTGATGATTCGCATCAAACATCTGTGCGCCAAATCTGCGACCTTGCATGACATAAGGGTTATGATCCGGCAGAGCATAGGGAAAGAACTGCAAAAAGAATAAGCCTGCGACAACTGCCCAACCGACATACGACTTGGAGCTCGAAAAGTTTGAGGTGGGTGTATGTGTATCCTCATCAAAAAGAAACAGTGTGCATAGAAGAGGCAAGCAATAAGATGGGTAAGGGAACTGTACAAGGATGCCGGAGTACAGATGAAATGTCATCCAAAGAGCAACCGCGCCCCACCTGTTGCGTCGACACGAATGCAGTAAAAAGTAAGGCGACGTGATCTCAAAAATAGCGACCGCATTTGTCGCCAGGGGAATATAATTTTTATTTATTAGTGGCAGACCCCGAATTAAACTTGTAAAATATTCGCCGGCAATCCAGGCCGGAGAAAACTTAACGGTTGCTGCAAGAAAATAACTTGCCGCAAAGGTCAACTTTAGGAAATAGACTTTTCTCCTGGCAAATAAAAACACCAAAACTTCAGGAATATGAAAGTACTCGTACTCAATAATTGGTTGGTAGGAAAAAACTGTTACGTATGCAAATTTAAAAGCAGTAAGCGGCACGAGACAAAGTAAGGAGGCAGTCCACGCGCGACAGAGAGCAAAAACCGCCGAAAGTATCAGCAATAAGCATAAAAAACCATAAAGCCACGGCCGCCAACTTTTCGTAAGAAAATAAAGTCGAGCGCATGACTGCAGATACGGAGGACAGACATGAAATCCTGCTCGAGCATTACCGACATCTATAAAAGGCTGAGATGACCATAAATAAAAAGATAAACCAAAGCCGACAAGTAATGCCCAATACACACGCTGCAAAAAAGGCGATGCATGGATCTCATGAATACCAAACAAAGATCACCACCTCAGCTTGATAAATGATCGAAAATACGTCCAGAAGGACTTAGATTCGAAAAGTGCCGTTCAACATAGGATGACCATTCTCGGCGCCAAGAACAGAACTCCAAACATGCACCGGCAGTACGATGAGCGGCTCATCTGAGGTTTCAAAGTGATGAGGACACATTGGGCTCAGCACACAGATTCTTTTAGGCACCAGGTCAACTGTCACCGAAGATTTTTCATTCAAGCCGACAATGCACCGTCCAGAACCTGACAGTACAAACACACTTCGGGCCGTGGAGTGAATGTGGTGGTGTTGTTCACTGCAGTGAGGCGGGATGAAGAGCATCTGCATTGTAGGATCGCCTGGTCGGTCGGGTGGGAAAATTTGTTTGGTCGAACATCCATTGATGTAGGGGAGCACGGTCCTGTTCGTAATGGTCGACGATTTATTCTCGGGGGCAAAACCCCGAACTAAGGTGGCGAAAAAATGACTCTCGATATGTTGGGGTCCACGGGTCAAATAAGCTGTGCGTAAATCACTGGAGATCCAGAATAGACTGTCCCCACGGGAAATCTCGATATTTTTTTGATAACCAACATAAGTTTCGAAATAATAGGGCTCGGTCTCTTCCGAGACTACCTTTCGTGGGGTCTCGGCATCACAACAGATCATTCCCTGCTGGGTTGGCTCGGGGATTAAAACCATAGGTGCACCTCACAACGCTAAAGAAGATTTGTTAATCCTGTCATATAACTAATGATTTTTCATAGAAATAACGAGGACCCTCGCGAAAGTCTAACCACGTTACAGGCTTGACGATGGTGAGGAACTATCTCTAACGGATCTTAACTGCTTTCATCACCGCGCGAAATGAATGTTCATTCAGTATTACATTGAGAACAACAATGGTGCAGTTGTCCGCGAATGAAAAAAGCGAATGTGCATGGCGTGTTTCAACGAAGTATACCCTTCCGGCTTGAAGAGGAACCCTTTCGTTATCCATCAGAAATACCATTTGATCAGCTTCGCAGTTTTGACATAAGCCAAGAATTCGAAAACAACGCATGCCTATGCCAAACGCATCCCGATGCGGGGGGAAGTGCCCGCCGGCCTGAAATCGAATCAGATGCGAGCGTCCTAGATATGGCGAAAAATAGGCTAGAAGCGGCCGCAATGCTTCCATGGCATGGAAAACCGGGGTCGTTTTGATGAAATGATGTTCATCATGGGACGTCTTGTTTATCAGATTGTATTCGGCAAGGGAATCTAAGTCCGGAGTGCCCGAAAGTTCCCCATCCAACGAGGTTAAGCTTAGACCCTGCCGAGTCACTTGCTTTCTCGGGTTATATTGGCACCAGCTCTGGGCGAAAGGTGCAGTATCGATAATAAACTGCGCCTGAGGGATTAGGAAATCAAGTTCAACTATGTTTCCTAAGCCGGCTAGAGCTTGCAGCAGAATTAATCGTGAAACCGCAGATTCACTATCCATCCTGGCAGAGCTCAAAGGTTTTTGGTGTTTCCACAGGAAAACAGGGTATAGGAGAAATTTGCAGACGTTCAAACGATTGCAAATCAAGCCATCCATCAATTGAAATGACCCCTCGATAATGAAGAGGAGGCAGGGATCCGTGAC
>JANXMF010000036.1 GCA_025354795.1 Pseudobdellovibrionaceae bacterium | reverse complement strand
ATTCAAGTTCTTGAGGGACTTGAGGCGGTCCGTAAGCGCCCAGGTATGTACATCGGCGACACCACAGCCCGCGGCTACCATCATTTGGTTTATGAAATTGTGGACAATTCGGTGGATGAGGCGCTTGCAGGTCATTGCAAGAATATTCAAATCACCATTCATGCCGATGATTCGCTCACCGTCGAAGATGATGGCCGCGGAATCCCGGTCGACAAACACAAGGACGGGAAGTCCGCGCTCGAAGTAGTTATGACCGTGCTTCACGCCGGCGGTAAATTCAATCGCGACAGCTACAAGGTTTCGGGTGGCTTGCATGGCGTTGGTGCGAGCGTAGTGAACGCCTTGTCGACACGTTGTTTGGTGGTGGTCCGGCGCGAAGGTTTTGTATGGACAATGGAATTTGCCAAGGGCATTCCCCAAGGCAATGTGGAAAAACAAGGGGAAACCGACAAGACCGGAACGACCGTCACCTTCAAGCCCGACCGGGAAATTTTTAAAGATGAAAGCATCAAGTTTGAATTCAACATTCTTGCCAACCGTTTTCGTGAACTTGCGTTTTTAAATGCCGGCTTGCGCATCAACCTTTCCGACGAGCGCACGGGCCAAAAACAGGAATTCTATTACACGCAAGGGATTATGCAATTCGTCTCGCACATGAATGAAACCAAAAAATCGACCCACCCCGAGGTGATTTTTTTCAAAGGCACGCGCGACGATGTGGAAGTCGAAGTCGCCATGCAGTGGAATGACTCATATACAGAATCTATTTACACCTATTGCAACAACATCAACACCATTGAGGGCGGCACCCATTTGATCGGTTTTCGCACCGCCCTCACGCGCTCGGCCAACTCTTATGGAACCGAAAAAAATCTGATTAAGGAATTGGACGCCAATCTTGAGGGCGAAGATATTCGTGAGGGTTTGGCTGCGGTTATCAGCGTTAAGGTGCGCGAGCCGCAGTTTGAAGGCCAAACCAAGACCAAGCTGGGTAACAACGAAGTCAAAGGCGTGGTCGAAACTCTGGTCAATGAAAAATTGGCCGACTGGTTTGATCGCAATCCTGGCAACGCCAAAACCATCATCACCAAGTGCGTGGAAGCTGCACGCGCGCGTTTGGCGGCGCGCAAAGCCCGCGATCTCGCGCGCCGTAAGACCGCGCTCGACAGTGGATCCTTGCCAGGAAAGATGGCGGATTGCCAAGAACGCGATCCGGCGAAATGCGAACTCTACCTGGTGGAGGGGGATTCTGCCGGCGGCTCAGCTAAACAAGCCCGTGATCGCCGCACCCAAGCGGTGTTGCCCTTGCGCGGCAAAATTTTGAATGTGGAAAAAGCCCGTTTCGACAAAATGCTCGGCAACGAAGAGATCAAGATGATGGTTGCAGCGCTGGGCACCGGTATTGGGCGCGACAATATTCATGTCGATAAAGTGCGCTACCACAAGATTATCATTATGACCGACGCCGATGTGGATGGTTCGCATATTCGCACCTTGCTCCTGACGTTTTTTTACCGCCAACTGATCGAGGTTGTTGAAAAAGGCTTTGTTTACATCGCTCAACCGCCCCTATACCGGGTAAAAAAAGGCAATAGCGAGAAATATTTGAAAGACGAAAAGGCGCTCAGTCAATATTTGATGGAGCTAAGTCTCGCCAAAGTGACCCTTTTGAATATCAAGGCCGGATCGACCGAAGCCGAACTTAAGAAGTTTATTTTGAATATTCATAAATATGACGACCTCTTAAAAGCGCTGGCCAATCGCTTTGAACGCGATGTGATCATCCATTTTTTACGTCAGCCAAAAGAGCTTTCGCAGATCATTAAGTCGGAAAACGAAATCAAAGTCTTGTTTGAAAGTTTTCAGCGCTGGGCCAGCGCCACACCGCTTTCGGGTGTGACCGCCGCCCAATTGTCACTGCAAAAAAATGAAGAATTTGCGGATTTTGGTTTCACCGTCAAGACCACTAAATTTGGCTATATGCAGGACACGGTTTTTGACCGCACGCTGGCGGACTCACTTGAATGGAAGGAGCTGCGCGATCTATGGCTTAGCTTCAATACCCTGGCACCGCTGCCGATGCGACTCAAGACTCCCGGGGCCGAAGCGGAAACCCAAGAGTTCGCCGACTACGTAGATTTTTATAGCTACGTGATGGAGATTGGGAAAAAAGGCATCTACGTCCAACGCTACAAAGGTTTGGGTGAGATGAATCCTGAGCAGTTGTGGAGCACCACACTCAACCCTGAGAATCGCAACCTCTTGCGCGTGACCATTGGTGATGCCATGGCCGCCGACGAGACGTTTAGTATTTTGATGGGCGAGCAGGTGGAACCGCGGCGCAAATTTATTCATGACAATGCTCTACTGGCCAAAGAGCTCGACGTTTAAATCCGAAGGAAGTTTGAAATGGACAACGAGATCTCAAGAGTCGCGAATGTAGATATCAATAAGGAAATGCGCGAGGCCTATTTGCAGTACTCGATGAGTGTGATCGTCGGGCGCGCGCTTCCGGATGTGCGTGACGGCCTCAAGCCGGTGCATCGGCGCGTGCTCTTCGCCATGAACGACCTTGGCAACACCCACGACAAGCCCTATAAAAAATCCGCGCGTATTGTCGGGGATGTCATCGGTAAATATCATCCACACGGCGATATGGCGGTGTATGACACCATCGTGCGCATGGCGCAGGATTTTTCGCTGCGCTATCCATTGGTCGACGGGCAAGGGAACTTTGGTTCCATTGACGGTGATGCGCCGGCCGCTCCCCGTTACACCGAAATACGCATGACCCCGCTGGCCGAAGAGATTCTCGGCGATATTGAAAAGGACACGGTTCCGTTTGGTTGGAACTATGACGATTCACTTTTAATTCCATTGATTTTGCCGGCCAAATTTCCCAATCTTTTGGTCAATGGTAGTGCCGGCATCGCGGTCGGCATGGCCACCAATATTCCGCCGCACAATATGACCGAAGTGGTTAGCGCCTGTATTGCGCTAATCAAAAATCCCAAACTGGGCCTGGACGAATTGATCCGCATAATCCCGGGCCCAGATTTTCCCACTGCAGGCGTGATCGCCGGCTCCGTCGGCATTGTGCAAGCCTATAAAACCGGACGCGGCGTGATCACGCTTAAGGCCGTGGCCGAGATCGTGCCGAAGAAAGACCGTGAAGAAATCATCGTGACCGAAATTCCCTATCAAGTGAATAAGGCCAAGCTGATTGAAAGCATGGCCGACTTGGTGAAGGACAAACGCATCGAGGGGATTTCAGATATTCGCGACGAATCCTCACGCGAGGGAATGCGCATCGTGATCACGCTCAAGCGCGGTGAAAACGCGCAAGTGGTGCTCAATCGCTTGTACAAGTACACCCAGCTGCAGGTTAGCTTTGGCATTATTATGCTGGCGCTCGACAATCGCAACCAGCCGGTGGTGTTTGATCTCAAGTCGATGCTCGAGGCCTTTTTGGCGCATCGCAAGGATGTGGTCACCCGACGTTGCATTTTCGATTTGAAAAAAGCCGAAGCGCGCGCGCACATTTTGGAGGGCCTAAAAAAGGCACTGGATCATATTGACGCCGTGATTGCCACCATCCGCGCCGCCAAAGAAGCCGAAAGCGCACGGCAAAGCCTAATCAGCCAGTTTTCATTTTCAGAAAAACAAGCGCAGGCCATTTTAGAAATGCGTTTGCAGCGTTTGACGGGCCTGGAACGGCAGAAAATCATCGACGAACTAGCTGAAATTATGAAACACGTCGCATGGTTAAAATCGGTGCTTGCCGATGTCGAGGAGATTTACAAAATCATTGTCGCGGAACTGGAAGATATTAAGGCGCGTTTCGGCGATGCCCGCCGCACAAAGATCGAGCGCTCCAACGAGGAGTTGCAGGATGAAGATCTGATCAAAAAGGAAGACATGGTGATCTCCATGACTTTCTCAGGCTACATACGGCGCATCGCGATCGATGAATATCGCTTACAAAAGCGCGGCGGTAAGGGAACGAAGGGCGCGGAACAACGCGATGAAGACTTCGTTTGGCGGGTGTTCTCAGCCAACACCCACACGATGATTTTGTCATTTTCAGATCGCGGCAAACTCTATTGGACGAAAGTGCATGAACTGCCCATGGGCTCACGCACCAGCAAAGGCAAAGCCATCAACAATGTGGTGCAGTTGTCGTCGGGCGAAAGTGTGCGCGCGATTTTACCGGTGGAGGAATTCAAATCTGAAAACTACGTCGTGATGCTGACTGAAAAAGGCACCATCAAAAAAACTTCGCTCGAATCTTTTTCGCGCCCGCGTCCGAGTGGCTTGATCGCCCTGACCATTGATCTTGAAGACAATTTGATCGACGCCAAAATTTCAACCGGCAAAGATGACATTTTCATTGTTACCAAAGAGGGCATGTCCATTCGTTTTGACGAAGAGGACGTTCGCCCCATGGGTCGGGCGGCGCGCGGAGTTCGCGGCGTGACTTTGGTCGAAGCCGACAAAGTGATCGGCATGGAGATAGTCGCCAAAGACAGCAAAGAAACCATTTTAATTGTAACAGACAAGGGCTTTGGCAAACGCACGGTGATGGACGAATATCGCTGCCAGAGCCGCGCCGGCATGGGTCTTATCACGCAAAAAACCACGGACAAGGTGGGCAACGTCGTGTCCGCGCGTTTGGTCACCGACAAAGAGCAGATCTTGCTCAACACCAATACCGGACAATCGATCCGCATGCGCTGTTCGGATATTTCGGTGATTAGCCGCAACACCCAAGGTGTAAAGCTGATGAATCTGAATGAAGGCGAGTTTGTCACTAGCGTGGCCTTACTCGACGAGGAAGAGGAAGATTCGACTTCTACCAATGGCAGCGGAGTGACTCCCCCGGCGTGAGGCGGCTCGCTCTCTTCTTATTAATGCTCAGTGTGAGTCTGAGTGGCTGCACTTTTAGCATGGATTGGTTTCGGCACTTCCGCGTCGCGCGCGCGCTTGAGCGTCAGGATTATGAGGGCGCTCTGACCATCTTACAAAAAATCATCCAGTCTGATCCGGACAGCGACAGTGCCTTAAGGGCATCGCGCGAAGGCGCACGCATTGCCCATCTCGACGCGGGCAACTATACGCTAGCTGTGGAATTCTATAAACATATAGTGTTGCGCTCGCCAGATGCGGAAGAACGCCGTTCCGCGCAGAAATATATCGCGCAAATTCATTTCGAGAATATCCACGACTATGATCAAGCCGTAGTCGAATACGAAAAACTGTTGAGCTCGGAAAATAATCCTGAGGGCATGTTTCATTACCGCCTCAATCTGGCCAAATGTCATTTGCAGCTGAACAATATCGATCAAGCTCTGGATGAAATTGAAATCCTGATTGCCCACAACAATTCCGCCGATCAAGCGTTTGAGGCTAAGGCTCTCAAAGCCAACACCTTAATCGCGGCTAAGCGGCAAGCGGAGGGCGCCAGTTTGCTCGAAGGCATCATTAAGGAATTTCCTGAAAAGGCGCGCAAAGAAAACGTCGCGCTGAATCTGGTGGTCTGTTATGAAGACATGAAAGATTTTAAAAAGGCTATTGAGGTGCTGGAGAATATGCGCAAGGACAATCCCCATCCGGATTTTCTGGACGTGCGCATCCAACGCCTGCGCGGGCGGATGATGAATCAGCCGGGCGCTCAAGGTTTAAAGAGGTAAAATGGACAAAGGCTTAGTGTTTTTAGGCAGTGGCTTTGAACTCGTAATGGTGTGTCTGGGCGGCAGCTATTTTGGTAGTTATATCGACAAGCAAATGGGCTGGGACAATTATGCCACTGCCGCCATGGTGATTCTGCTCTTGATTGGCTGGTTCATCCATCTCCTTTATTTGCTTAAACGTTTTGACAAGACCAATGCCGACAACCCGCCAAAGCCTTAAGTTTCTATTTGTTTTGCAGTTTTTATTCGGCGCGACAATGAGTCTCTTGTTGGGATTCTTTTGGGATTTAGCGATTGGGCTCTCGCTAGGAGTGGGTACGGTGGTGATGCTCACCAATTTGGCCCTCCTTGCTTGGGTGTGGTATCGAATTCTGGCAAAGAAATCCATTGCATGGACACTCCAGATCATTGTAATTAAATACGCGGTTTTACTCGTTTCCCTGTTTTATCTGATGCATACGAGCTGGTTCAGTTCGTTGGGCGCAGGCCTCGGAGTTGCGAGTTTTACCCTAGGCGCCCTCGTATTCGCACTGTGCGAACAACGGAAAGAGAAAAACAGAATTGGCTCAAGCACACTTTAGTTGGCTTCAGATGGTTCCCGGAGTGACTCATGAGACCACACACTTGGCGATGGGCATGGCCGTGGGTGGGGTTTTGATTGCCGGCGCGCTGGCGGGCCGAGTGGCACTTGGGAGCGGTGAAAAAGCCGTGGCACCGGCCGCAAAGGTTTCGCTCAAGGGTTTTATCGAGCTATTTTTGGAATTCATCATTGGTCTCTCGGATATGGTCATCGGTGAAGAGGGCCGCAAATTCGTGCCGATGTTTTCGGCGGTATTTATATTTGTGCTGATGCACAATCTGTGCGGAATTTTGCCGGGGCTCACACCCGCAACCGACAATGTGAACATGACTTTCGCGCTCGGGCTGTTTATTTTTATAACCTACAACTACTACGGAATTAAAGAGCACGGCCTACCCTACCTGAAGCACTTTCTGGGCCCCGTGCTATTGCTCGCGCCGATCATGTTGCCGATTGAGCTCCTTGGGCACGTGATCCGGCCTTTGACTCTCGGCTTACGCTTATATGGGAACATTGCGGCGGACCATGCCGTCGTGAGTGTTTTCGTTGGAATGTTTGAAAATTTCTGGTTTATTCCAGTTCCAGCGATTTTTTACGGAATGGGATTGTTTGTCGCAGGTATGCAGGCGTTTGTGTTCACCATGCTCTCGATGATTTATGTGTCGATGGCTACGGCACACGATCATTGATGTGACGACAAAAAAATAAGCAATAAAGGGAGTACTTAAAATGAAAAAAACAGCACTTGTTTCGTTAGCCATGCTTTTGGCTTCTTCACAGGCCTTTGCCCAAGATGCGGGCCATATGGGCGACAAAGGTCTCTACGCTTTGGGGCTTGGTATTATGCTTGGTCTCGGCGCTTTTGGCGCAACCATGGGCCAAGGTCGAGTCGGCTCTTCGGCGATGGAAGGTTTGGCGCGTAATCCGCAAGCTCGTGACAGTATGTTTGTACCGATGATTTTGGGACTTGCGTTGATTGAGTCGTTGTTCATTTTGACTTGGTTGATGGCTTTCTTTATGAACGGCAAAATCTAGTTTTCCACGTTTCCGGCCGGCCACCCATAGGGTCACCGGCCTTACGTCTACTTGAATATTAAGAGCCGTTGGCTCATCTTACGCCGCTAAATATCCGATAAAACCTGAGTACCACTGGCCTTCTTTGACTTTGAGGATGTTACGGTAATGGCTCAGGACTCGAACTCCAATTCAGCTCCGCCCGCGCAGGATGTGAATATTGATGAATTGGAAGTGGATATTTTAATCCTCGCCAAGAATCCCCAGAATCTTAACCAAATGAGCAGCTTCTTAACCCGTCGCGGTTGGCCGACAACTGTGACCGGAAATCTTTCGAAGGCCATTGAAACCATCGCCGCCGAGCGACCCGATTTTGTGTTGATCAGTTTCAGTCACGCCAATCCCGCCGTTGCGCGCTTGCCGGAGCTAATCGTACAAACCTTCAATCTCACCTGTATCGGTTTTGTGGAAAGTTCGGACACTCAGAGCACTAACCGCCTCGCCAACACAAAAATGCGCTATAAAGTCACGGGTACGCCGAGTGGACCCAATCTCCAGCGCACCATTCGCCGTATTTTGGCGGAAAAGTTTAACGTCAAGCTCGAGGAAAAAGGCGCTAAGGAAAGTGAGTCCAGCGTTTCTGAAAAGAGTAGCACGGTCACCATTTCCGGCGGTAAGAAGCGTGGCAATCACGACAAAGTCATTATGCAAAAAGGCGCTGGTAGCGACTTCGAATACAATTATGGCGACACCAGTTCTGATGCGCAAAACCCGGGAGCGGTTCGGCAAGGCAAGACGGCAAGGGCTGAATCTTCAATCACCCAAAGGTCGAAAGAAGGAAAAGCGCACAAGGCCGTGATAGAGGAGGGAATCGATCCGGACTCTGACGCCCTCATTTTACCACTTGAAGAGGGCGAAACCTCTGGCTCTGTGTGGGAGTCAAGGGCTACAGGACGCAATCTCAGGCGCAAGGCCGGGGTGGACGAGGAGCCCGTGGCAACGGAGAGCACCGACGGCGTTACGGCGGGTCGCGAGTACGATGATGGCGACTCGTCGCACCCAACCACAAAGAAAGCACGCATTCGGAGCGCCAACAGTGGCGGGATAACTGAGGGTGAGGAAGGCCTCGACAGCGATGAAATTATTGATGCTGAGGAAACCCCACTCGAAACGGGCGCCGAGAATGCCGAGATTTCGAAGCGAAGCAAATCCGGGCGCAGGCGTCTTAAGAATATTTTGGGCGAAGACAACGTGGCGGCCCCCGCCGTCCCTGTTGCCGAGGGCGGCGGCTCAACGGAGGGCTCAGCCCATGAAGTCCCCTCCGAGGGCACACCCACTGTGGACCTAGTGGGCATGCTCAAAAAGTCTTTGTTTGGTGAAGATGGCTTGGGCGACTCGGCCAGCACGAGTGAACATGGGGCGCTCGAACGTGCCGTTGAAAAAGCCCTGGCCGCAGTGTGCGTCAGTCAATCCGAGCCGATGCCATTTGAAACTGTGGTGCGCGTGGGAGTTTTTCCCATCGACTCAGAATCGCTACCCGGCTATATAGTGTTGGCATTCGCCCAGGGTCTTGGCGATGATGAAATTGCCTTTCTCAAAGCTTGCGAACGCTCATTGCAAACCTCAATTCAGGAGCATAACGTCTCCGGCAAAATCGAAAAGGGCTTTTGGTTGAATCTGCCACCGGTGCTGTTTGATCCGTGGGTCGAGAATGTCGGCGCCTTTCACTTCAAGGTCGCCTATCAAGGCATTCAAGTGGGAGTCGTATTCTTGCAAGCGGATAAACGTCTGCCGAAAGCCAAAGTGGTGAACGAAAACGGGATGTACACTTTTGCCATCGAAGATATTTCCACCGCCCAGCCGGTCAATTTTAAAGCCTACTTGCACCTCGAGAAAAACGAGAAATATTACCTCTATTTGCGCAACGGTCGACACCTCCAGCCCGAACAAAAGCTGCGCCTGCAGCAACGCCAAATTACCGAAATTTTTATGAAGAGCATCGACATTGAAAATTTGAGGCTCTTCCTTGCCAATGCTTTCCTTCTAGATTCAATTAAAAATTCAAGCGAAGCGGCTTAGAGGAGAGGGTTTACAATCTTCTCAAAGGACGACTGAATACGCTCAAGACCCTGTTGGGTTACGGATTCGAAGCGTAGCACCAGCACCGGTTGGGTGTTGGACGCGCGCGCCAGCGCCCAACCGTCGGCGAAACTCACGCGAATTCCATCGATCAAGTTGACCTGGTAGTCTGCGGTGGCCACGCCAAAACTTTCTTTGAGGCGTTTGACGATAGAATATTTTTTCTCTTCAGTGGTATCGATGCGAATTTCGGGTGTACAGAACGAGGGTGGTAAGCTCTGGAGCAGGTCGGGGATGGTGCGCCCCGATTGCGCTAGGATTTCAATAATGCGCAGGCCCGCATAGAGCGCGTCATCGTAACCATAGTTGCGATCGGCAAAAAACACGTGGCCGCTGAGTTCGCCGCCGAAGGGTGCTTTCTCGATTTTGACCTTCTCTTTGATCAGCGAATGTCCGGTTTTCCACATGATGGGCTGACCGCCGAGCGCGCGAATAAAATTGTACATACGGTCGGAGCACTTGACGTCGCCAATAATAGTGCCGCCGGGATTGGACTTCAGTACGGACTGGCTTATCAGAGCGATGATCTCATCGCCCAATACAAAGCGTCCGGTGTGATCGACCAATCCGATGCGGTCGGCATCGCCGTCAAAACCGATGCCCGCTTTAGCACCACTCTTGCGCACCTCGGCCTGCAAGGCATGGAGGTTCTTTTCAACCGTGGGATCGGGGTGATGATTGGGAAAAGTGCCGTCGGGCTTTTCGAATAAAATAGTCGGGCGCAAGCCGATGGCTTCGTAAAGCCGGCGCACCACGGCCCCTGCGGCACCATTGCCGCAATCGAGCACCACGGGGATATTTTTGAGTGCGCAAAATTCCTTTTTGTAGCGCTCGACATAAGGGGTGAGGATATCGATAGTTTCCGAACTTCCGGCGCCGCTCACAAAGCTCCGAGCCAAAATAATTTTTTCGAGCTGCTTTATTTCATCGCCAAAGATGGTGGTTTTATTGAATGAGATTTTAAAGCCATTGTGATCGGGCGGATTATGTGAGCCCGTAACCATGATGCCGCCGTGCACATTCTCCACCGTAAAAGTCGAAAAATAACTGATCGGCGAAGTCACCATACCGAGCAAAATCACATGGGCGCCACCGGCTCTGAAACCGTTGGCCAAGGCATCGGTGATTTCAGGACTGGACAAGCGCGCGTCGTAACCTAGAGTTAAGCGCGGATGAACGACGCCAGTTTTTTGGCGCACGTAGGTAACGAAGGCATGGCCCAAGAGTGTGGCGAAGTCACAATCAAAATCTGTTTTGTAAACACCGCGAATATCGTACTCGCGAAAAATTACGGAGTTCATTGTCATGACATTTTCTCCTTAGCTAAGCGTATCGCCGTGCGCACAGCGTCTTGCATCGAACCGGCGTTGGCCTTGTTCTGGGCAAAGATATCTTTAGCGGTGCCATGGTCCACACTGGTGCGCACAAAGGGCAAGCCCAGTGTCACATGAACTCCGCGCCCAAATCCATGAATCATTTTAAACGGAATCAAGCCTTGATCATGATAGGGAACTACAAACACCGAGTAGCGCGACCAATTGGCGCGTTGAAATGCGGCATCGGGAACCAGCGGCCCCGCCACCGGCAGGCGCAGACGGTGCAGCAGTCGAATCATCCAAGTTTCTTCTTTGCCGATTAAGCCTTGCTCGCCAGCATGAGGATTCACTCCCACTAGGGCCATGGGCAAGCGCGCCTTGGTTGGTCGCAGGATCGAGCGCATGGAGTGTGCGACCAAGAGTGCATTTTCGATTTGCGCAGGTTTAAGATCCGTAATCGCGCGCTTGAGCGGCACATGAGCGGTCGCAAGCACCACTGAAAAGTGCGTGCCCACGAAGCCCATAAATAAATTCTTGTGACCCGAAACGCGCGCTAAAATTTCGGTATGGCCAATGTCTTTTAGGCCCGCCGCGCGGATCGAAGTCTTAGAAAGCGGGGCGGTGACGAGTGCCTGAAAGCGGCCTTGCATGCAAGCGGCCGCACTCTCTTCTACCCAGCGCGCGGGCGGTCTGCGGCTTGAAACTTCGAGCAGGGTTTTTTCCGCAAAGGGTAAGCCTTCGCATTGCGCAAGTGAGTGCACCACTTGGCGTTTGAAGCCTGCGGGAAAGGGCGCGCGCTGGCGGTCGCGCGCGCCACGAAAAACCGCGAACTGCACGCCCTTCAGCGGACCGATGGCGCGCAAGGCCTTAGTCGTCACTTCCCAGCCGATGCCATCTAGGTCGCCGGTGGTGATCGCAATTCTTAATTTTTTTTTAAAAGCCATTGATTCGAATAAAAGACTCGTCGTGACGTTGCGCCAGCCACAAACGGAATTGTCGCTTGAAGGCCTCATTGTAAAGCTCGCGGCGGATGTTTTCGCGCTCCTCCTCAAGCTTAGGATCGGAAATCAAAGTGCGTTTGTTAATTTTTACGATTTGATAGCCACGCTGGGTTTTCAAAATGGGAGTGTATTCACCGACAGAAATCTTGCGAACGGCGGCGTCGATCTCCTTAATCATTTCGCCCGCGCGAAAAGTACCAAGTTCTCCACCATTGGTAAAATTGGGATCGTCACTCAGCTGTTCGGCTAGTTTGTCAAATGACTGGCCGTTCTTTAATTTTTCTTCCGTCGCCTTGGCGCGGGTTAAAGCGGTATTGTCGTCACCGCTTTTGGGGATAAACAAAATATGTGACAATTGATATTCAAAAATCTGGGTGGCCGAGGGGCCCTTTTTCGCCAAATAATAGGAACTGATGTCTTCGTCTGAAATACGGATGCGCGAAGTGACCTCGCGCTCGATCAGGCTTTGTCGCTCCAGGCTGGTTTTGATAAAATCCTGGTACTGTGAAAGCGTGACACCCTTGACCTGCAGCGCGGTTTGCAACTGCTGGCGCGAAACGTTGTTGTTGGTGGCGATAGTGCGGATCTCTTGCTCCACCCGTTCGATCGTGACTTCCATCTTTTTGTGTTTGACCTCGGTGTCGAGCAATTTTTCGTCGATCAATTCGTTAAGCAGCGCTTTTTGGTCTTTCTGCAACGCCGCCGGATCCGAAAGCTTAAGCAGCGCATCGTCGACCAGACCTCCGGTCTTGAGTTTGCTTTTAAATTTTTCAACGTCGGAAAGCGTGATGGGCTGGTCGTTCACGATAGCCACAATCTTATCCACAAGTTTGGCATTCGCGAAGTTAAGGAAAAGTCCGAGCAGCAACATCATTGCGATTTGGTCTCCACAGTCAGCGCATCAATAAACGTTTGGTCTTTAAATACCCTGGCCTTGCGCGTTTGTTCTTCCAGCCACGCAAGATAGAGCGATTGTTCGTTTTTTTCCATTAAAATACGCTTAATTTCGCCCTTGGCTTCGGCCAAGCTCTTATTGCGCGAGGGCTTGCGCGCGACGAGTTCAAAAATATGATATCCAAAGGTACTTTTGACGATGGGACTGCGCTGGCCAACCTTCATGTGAAAGGCGGGTTCAAACACATCGGTTAAGCCCTTTTCTACCCAGCCCACGCTTCCCCCCAGCGGCCCCTCAGGCGAAATCGAAAACTTTTTGGCCAGTTCAGGCATGCGCTTGCCCTGCTTGAGTTGGCCCTCAAGCTCTTTGGCATCGCTTTCGGTAGCCACCAAGATTTGCCGCACCTGCGCCGTTTCTCGCTCGCTAAATTCACCCTTGTGGTCGTTGAAATATGACTGTGCATCTGCGTCACTAGCGGTCAAAGCCTTTTGCATCACCTTCTTGGCCACCAATTTTTGCAGGAGTGAGCCCTGCAGGCGGTCGCGCCACGATTTAAACGAGGTCCCCTCTTCTGCCAGCGCCTGCTGAAACGCCAGGTCGTCAGGATAATTTTTCTGGATGCTTTTGATTTGCTCTTCCAGATCTTCAGCCTTGAGCATCACGGAATTTTCTTTGGCCCACTCTTCGGTCAGCGTTTGCACTAAGAATTCTTCGCAGATTTTGGCCTTGGCATTCTTAACGGTTTTGGGATCTTTCGCGGAGAGCGCGTCCTGGTCTTTTAAGCGATAGGCGAGTTCAGCGGCAAAGCGCTGGGCGGTCATTTGTTTGCCATTCACGTCCAACACGATTTTCTGGCTGAGTGCCGGCCGCGGTAGGAGGTCACAGCGGGCGACTGAGAAAAGCAACAGTGTCGCAAGCAGCCCGCGCCACATAAGGGCGTGTGACCAAATAACATGGGCATTTCCGCTTGGTCTTTCGAGACAGCCCATCGTTGCTCCTCCTTGAATTAGCCTTTGGCTAGTCCTGCGTCGTCGCGCCCTGGTCTGTCTCGAAATCCATTGCGCGGAAATGCCCATGTTATTTTGTCATAGGCCCTCTCAGCGATTCACGGATTTGAGGACTTGGGAGTTGACCTCGATCTTATATTGCTTTTTTAATTTCATAAAATATTCGTTAAAAATCTTAGCGCGCTTATCATCGAACAGCCCGGCGCGAATTTGGCGCTTGTCCGCTAAATCAAAACTGCGGTGTTCAAGCAGTTTGAGAATGTGAAAACCAAATCGGGTTTCAATCAAACCCTTCACTTCGCCGACCTTCATGCGCATGGCCGCATCATAAAGTTCCGGCACTAGCGTGATGCGAGTTTGATAGCCAATATCGCCGCCCGTGTCCTTGGTTTGAATATCGTCGGAGTAGAGATGCACCAATTCTTCAAACGGGCGCTTAGTTTTGCGCACTTCTTCCAAAATTTGCAATGCGCGCTTGTGCACAGTCTCGCGATCTTCGGGCTTAGCCGAGAGCTTCACGTCAAAAAGAATGTGGGCGAGGCGGAGCTCGGGGCTCTTTTTGTAATACTCGCGGAGCTCAGCCTCGGTGATTTTGATTTCTTCAACACGTTTGCCGATTTGCTTTTCCAACAGCGCATTATACAAAAGTTGTTTATATCGCTCTTTAACCAAAGGCTCGTTTTGCAGCTTCATTTTGTCGGCCTCCTGCACGCCGACCTCAAAGCGCACCAAATCTTCCAAAAACTGTTCAGTTGTCGGAGGATTGGTGGATTGCTTGCGAATCTCGTCGAGCCGGCGGTTAAAATCCGCAGTGGTAATCTTGCTACTACCTACCGTGGCCAAAACCTGAGCGCCGAGTGGCGTACCAATCAATAAGCTAAGTGCAATGATCCAAATCTTCATTTTGCGTTCCCCTCTGCTAGACTTTAGATGTTAGGCCGTCGCTGGCCTGCTGGCAAGCCCTTGAGATTTCGGCGCCAAGCTTAGCGGCAAGCTGGGGATCCTTGACATTTTCACCGCGTTGCATGGTTGGCCAAGGCTCACCAAAGAGGACCAAGACGCGAGCGAACGGTTTTGGTAAAATAGCTTGGTTCCACGAGTTGCGAAACACCCAAGCGTCGGCGCAAGCGACGCCCATCGGTACGATGTGGGCGTTCGCTATACGCGAGAGCTCAAAAATTCCAGGCTTCACCTGATGCGGCGGACCCTTTGGGCCATCGACAGCCATCGAAGCCCGATAATTTTCTTTGGTGAGCAAGCGCACTAACCCTTTGAGCGCGCCCACTCCGCCTCGAGTCGACGAACCACGACTGGTGTTCCCGCCAAAACGGTGAATTACAAAGTCCATCAGCTGGCCGTCTTTGCTGGTCGAAGTCATGGTGGCTATTCTGTAATGCGGGATCAGCGGGACGATGCACATTTCATGACCGTGCCAATGCGCAAAAATAAGAGGGGTTCCATTTTGCTTAGCCACGCGCAATTTTTCAGGTTCAACGCAA
>JANXMF010000028.1 GCA_025354795.1 Pseudobdellovibrionaceae bacterium | reverse complement strand
ATAATATCCCTGACTTGCGGGGGGATCAAAGCTGAAATGCCAAAGATGGCGTCGATAAATTTCTTCAAGCACGTGAATAATCGTCAAAGAATTTAGATTTTGCACGATCCAGAGCGGCATCGAATCACAGGTTTATGAGAGAATACTGTTTCGTTAGTATAAATCGGTACGGGCGGGATCTGGCCTCAGTGGTCCTGTGCCTGGTTGGGCTTGTGGACTTGCAGCTGGAGGCCCTACGCCTGAATTTGACCAGACCGACTCGCGGGTTGGTCAATGCTGCGGCGTGACCCGCAAAAAGTACCTGGAACCGTATCACGACTTTTTTCGCGCATAAACCACCAACTCTTTACCACGACGACTCTCTTCCGACTGTCGCCAGCGCGTCCAAAAAAGGAAATCAAAACTCCCCTTAAGCCGCTCACGCACTTCCCATTCACTGCCGCCAAACGGCGGACCAGTACGCTTTTCATTTACAAGGAAAACAGCGAGCAGATCGCCGTGCGCCACCAAACAGCGCTTCCACACATCGACTAAATCGTCGCGTCGTTCCGGCGACACCGCGCAGTAACAAGTGTGTTCAAACACTAAGTCAAAACGCTCGGCATATTCTTTGGGCAAACTAAAAGCATCGGCTTGCACGATTTTCAGGTTCTCGATTTCACTGTAGTTCGCACGCGCGCGGCGTACGGCCTCTTCGCTAAAATCGACAGCGGTGACCATATGGCCTTGCCGCGCAAAGTAAGCGGCATCGTGACCGCTACCGCAGCCTAAAACCAATACTCGGCCCTTGTTGAGTTTCAATTGTGGCAAAACCGCGGGCAGGATTACCGATTCATGGCCAAGTTCCCAGCCGGGCTCCTCGGTTTTGTAAATATTTGTCCAAAAGGCGCTCGCTTTAGTTTCGGGTCCGGGGCTTAACCATTGCGGTGTGGGGTAGCGTTTGCCTTTGATCGTCACCGACTCATCGTCGAATTCGTCGAGCATATCGAAAAACTCGACTTGAGCAGTGCGTGACAAAATAAAGGGAACGCCATTTTCCGTAAGACCATGAAAGCGATCCCATTCATCGACGCATAACGTCGCAAGAGCGAAACGCATCGGGGTGCGATAGGGCGCATGGATGCTGCCGAAGCCTTCGGGTCCATGCTCAATATGGCGCACGACAAGAGGCGCATCGAAAGACTCAATCCATGCCTGTTGCCCGTCGATTGAAGTAACGAAACGATCCTTTTGCACAGGGATGAGATTTTCTAGAAGTTTGCGGCCGAGTTCCTCATCATTCACGCGGCGGCCATCGAAGACAAAATATCCCTCTTCGTCGATGGGTAGGTAGCGCTCCGCCACTAGTGGGTTTCCGCTGGCGATTTTACACCGTCGCCACTGGTGCCCGCAGTGATGTGAATGGGCTCTTGAAAGTCGACCTGATTGTCTTGAATCTTCAACTCATCAAGACTCCAGGTCACAGTTTCCTCAGTTTGCTCGATTTTATTAAGAACCGCCGAACCTTCGATACGCATCAGCGTCGCGCCATTTTCCTCGCTCTGATCTTCAAACGAGTAGGCAAAAAACGCTTTTACTTTGGTGGGCTTGACCGCTTCAGTCCAAAACTTTTCAAAGCGCAGATTTTTACTCTGCGGCAGAGATTTCTCAACGTATTCCGTTATGATTTGTTTCAAATCATTTTGAATATCCATATGCATGGCCTCGGAGATAGGGCTGTGCGCACGCATTAGATACCAAGAACCGATGAGTGCCCCCGTAAAGAACACAACACTTACGATTTTCATTTAAGACCTCATGTGTTGTACTATCGCCCAAAAGCTTAGCGGAGAATCAGATGCGGCACAACAAAATCATCGGGTGGGATCGCTTCTTAGGCTTGATTGAGGGCGTACAGCGAGTCAGCCCTTGGCTCTCGCGTCAGATTGCCAGGCGCGCGGCAGAGTGGCCCTACTGGTATTCGGGGATGGTGATCGAGGAATGGCTCGACCGCCAAGTGTGGATCCGCATGCCGCTTTCGTTTCGCAACAGTGTCGACGGTGAAATCAGTCCCGGGCACCTGCTGCTAGGGGCAGAGTCGACGCTGCGGCTCTTGCTACTGCGTTTAAAACAGGAGTTGCCGTTTCAATACCGCTTCACCGCCAGCCATCTTGAAATTCACCATGCTGTGAATCAATCGGTGGACTACAAGTTTGCGATTGAGGACTGGGAGCGGATACGCCTGGAACTGGCTAAAACATCGCACGCCACCGGTGAATTCGCATTTTCGGCGCGCTTGCAAGACGGCCGCTTAGCCGCCTCGTTTGTGTTTCACGCGGCCTTTGAGCTTGAGAAATTCTTGCCTGCATAATAATAAAGATGGAATGGCCATCTTAGAAACCCGCATCTCGACCCAGTCGCCGACATTTTTAAGCAACAAACTGGCGATGACCGAGGTCGTTGCCCGATTACAAGATCACCTGGCGCGCGTGTGCCAAGGCGGAGGCGTCGAAGCCGCTGCCAAGCATCGCGCCCGCGGCAAGATGCTCGCGCGCGAGCGTATTCAAGCGGTGATTGATCCCGGCACGGATTTTTTAGAATTTTCCGCGCTTGCGGCTCATGAAATGTACGAGGGCGACGCGCCGGGTGCGGGTATTGTGACCGGGCTCGGAGTAATCAGCGGACGCGAGTGCGTTATTGTCGCCAATGATGCCACCGTCAAAGGCGGAACCTATTACCCGATCACAGTAAAGAAGCACCTGCGTGCGCAGGAAATCGCTTTTGAAAACGGATTGCCGTGCCTTTATTTAGTCGATAGCGGTGGCGCGTTCTTACCGCTGCAATCGGAAGTTTTTCCTGACCGCGAACATTTTGGCCGCATCTTTTTCAATCAGGCGCGTCTGTCGGCCGCGGGAATGGCGCAGATTTCGGTGGTTATGGGCAGTTGCACGGCGGGTGGGGCCTATGTTCCGGCGATGAGTGATGAAAATGTCATCGTTAAAAACACCGGCACCATTTTTCTGGGAGGACCGCCTTTGGTCAAAGCCGCGACCGGTGAAGAGGTCTCCGCTCAAGATCTCGGCGGCGCCGCGGTTCACTGTCAACTGAGTGGTGTCACCGATCACTTGGCCGAAGATGACCACGATGCGCTGTTGATCGCGCGCGATATTCTAGCGGCGGTGCCTCTGCGGCGGTCGCTCCCCTACCCAATTGAAAAGCCCGAAGAGCCGCTTTATTCGCCCGCCGAGATCTACGGAATTATTCCCAAGGATGCTAAAATTTCCTACGACGTGCGTGAAGTGATCGCGCGTTTGGTCGACGGCAGCCGCTTGCATGAGTTCAAAAGTAACTACGGTGCGACGCTCGTCACCGGTTTTTCCCACATCTTTGGCTATCCCGTCGGTATCATCGCCAATAACGGAGTTTTATTTAGTGAAAGCGCTTTAAAGGCCGCGCACTTTATCGAACTCTGCGACCAGCGCATGATCCCACTGCTGTTCTTGCAAAATATCACCGGCTTTATGGTCGGCAAAAAATATGAAAACGAAGGCATCGCCAAACACGGTGCGAAGATGGTGATGGCGGTCAGCAATGCGCGCGTGCCGAAATTTACGGTGGTGATCGGCGGCTCCTTCGGAGCCGGCAATTACGGCATGTGCGGCCGCGCCTATCAGCCACGCTTTTTATGGATGTGGCCGAACGCGCGGATTTCGGTGATGGGTGGCGAGCAGGCGGCCAATGTTTTGCTTACCGTGAAAATGGAGCAATTGCAGACCAAGGGTCAGACGATGAGTGCCGAGCAACAACAAGAGTTCAAGCGGCCCACTCTCGAGAAATACGAAAACGAGAGTTCCGCTTACTATTCCTCGGCGCGACTGTGGGACGATGGCATTATCGATCCCAAAGACACGCGCAAAGTTCTTAGCCAGGCACTTCACGCCTCGTTCAATAAAAAGTGGCCGGACATCGCGCCCGGCGTCTACAGGATGTGACCATGAATCATCTCAAGCGCACGCTCAATCAGGGCATTCTCACAATTGGTCTCAATCGCCCCGAGAAACGCAATGCTTTTTTTCCAGAAATGATTTATGAGATTACCGCGGCGTTCGTTGAGGCGTCGAAAGATAAATCCTTGCGCGCGGTTTTGCTCACCGGCGAAGGGACTAGTTTTTGCGCCGGAGGAGATTTGGAGTGGATGCAGTCCATGGCGGGCTTTACGCGCGCGCAAAATCTCAAAGATGCCGAAGCATTGTTTGCCATGTTCTGGTCCGTGCGCAATTGCCCGATCCCCGTCGTCGGTCGAGTCTTTGGCCACTGCTTTGGCGGCGGCGCAGGTCTAATCGCCGCTTGTGATGTAGTCAGCGCCGAAAGTAAAACTCAGTTTTGTTTCTCCGAAGTTAAATGGGGTTTGGTTCCGGCTGTGATCAGTCCCTTCGTGGTGGACCGCGTGGCGCGCGCCAAAGTGAGCGAGTGGTTCATCACCGCCAAAGTCTTCCAATCCGCGGAAGCGCAAAGCGCCGGCCTCATCCATCACTTGGGAGCCATGGCCGAAGTGGATTTTTATCTCGAAGAAACTTTTAAACTCATTCTGCATGCGGCGCCCGAAGCCATCCGCGCCACCAAAAAAATGTTGAACGGATACTCGACAATCGACTGGAAAAAGGCCCGCACCAGCGTGACGAAGCTTATTGCCGAGCGCAGAGTGAGTGAAGAAGGCCAAAAGGGTCTCCAGGCCTTCTTGGACAAAAAAAGCCCACAATGGAGTGAACCCCCCTATGGCTCGCCCGCGAAAATTTGACAAGATCGTCATCGCCAACCGCGGAGAAGTGGCCGTGCGGATTATTCGCGCCTGCCAAGAGCTCGGGTTGGAAACGGTACTGCTACATTCTTCCGTTGACACTCAAAGCGCCGCCTTTCGAATGGCCGATGAAACCGTTTGCATCGGCGAAGCCGCTGCCAGCGCGAGCTACTTAAATATCCAAGCCAACGTGCAAGGTGCGCTGGGTGTCGGCGCCGACGCGATTCATCCGGGCTTTGGCTTTTTGTCTGAAAACGCCGAGTTTGCCGAAGCCGTGATCAACGCGGGGATGGTGTTCATCGGGCCCACAGCCGAAAACATTCGCCTTTTTGGGGATAAGATTTCCGCCAAGGCTCATGTCGAGAAAAATGGCGGACCCACGATTCCCGGCTATAGCGGTAAAGATCAGTCCCTCCCGACCTTGCTGCGCGAGTGCCAGCGCATCGGTTATCCGGTGATCTGTAAAGCCGCGGCGGGGGGGGGTGGACGCGGGCTTAAAGTGCTCAATGCCGCGAGTGAAGCTCAGGAACTTATCGAATCCGCCCAGCGCGAAGCGCAGAGCGCCTTTGGTTCCGCGCAGGTTTTTCTCGAAAAGTATTTAAACAATGCCAAACACATCGAAGTGCAGATTTTCGGCGATTCCTCCGGCCATGTTTACAGTCTGCTCGAACGCGAATGCTCGGTACAACGCCGCCATCAAAAAATCATCGAAGAGTCTTTGTCGCCCGCCCTGGATGAAACTTTACGTAAAGAGATTTCATTTATCGCGAGCGAACTTGCGCAACACGCGCACTACTTGAGTGCCGGCACAGTCGAGTTCCTGTTACAAGATGGCAAGTTTTATTTCATGGAAATGAACACCCGGCTGCAGGTCGAACATCCCGTCACAGAGTTGGTCATGGGCGTGGATTTAGTGAAGGCCCAAATTCTCACGGCCATGGGAGCGGCTCTTCCATGGCCCAAGGTATTCCAAGCCCGCGGTCACGCGATCGAGTGCCGCCTCTACGCCGAAAATCCC
This sequence comes from Pseudobdellovibrionaceae bacterium, assembly GCA_025354795.1. Lineage (GTDB taxonomy): Bacteria > Bdellovibrionota > Bdellovibrionia > Bdellovibrionales > UBA1609 > JALHOQ01. The sequence continues at coordinate 1,814 of JANXMF010000028.1, read as the reverse complement.
TACCAAAGCGGCATGCCCAGCACCGGCAAATTGCTCGCCACCCATTGGCCGCAAGGCGCGGGTCGGCGCTTCGAAGTGGGCTTTGAGGCCGGCGACGAAATCACGCCTTTCTACGATCCCATGATCGCCAAGGTCATCGTGTGGGACGAAACCCGTATTCGCGCGATTCAAAAAATGAAACGCACGTTGAGTGAAACCATCGTTTTTGGCGTACACACCAATATTCCGCTGCTGCAAGAAATTTTGAGCCACGATGAATTCCTGTCGGGCACCATGACCACGCGTTTTTTTGACAAGCATTTCGCCCAAGGTCTCGAAGCTCCCGAATTCTCGCGCAGCGAGAAAAGTTTGATTCAAATGCTTAGCGGCCAATTGGCCGACGGCGATGCGCGCGTGACCAGCGAAGGCAATCCCTGGACTCACGCGTGGAGGAACCCATGAAATGGCTGGAAGTGGATTTTCAGGGCCGCAAAACCCGCGTGCCGGCCCTGAAATTTCAAGGTCGACTTTGGTTCCATTGGCTTGGCGTCAACCATGTAGTGGATGCCGGCGGGACCGGCCGACGTGCGGCGAGCGAAAAAGCCGCAACCCATCCCGGCATTATCTCAGCGCCCATGCCCGGAAAAATCACTCGCGTCGTGGCCGCAATGGGCGCTACCGTGGCTAAGGGCCAAACCCTGGTGGTGATGGAAGCCATGAAAATGGAGTACTCACTCAGCGCCGATTTGGACGGCAAAGTGCAGGAACTCAACGCGCAAGTCGGCGCGCAAGTTGGACTCGGCGAAGTGTTAGTGCGCCTGGTGGCCACGTGAACCGCGTGCAGATCGTCGAAGTCGGCCCGCGCGATGGCTTGCAGAACGAAGCCCGCACTCTGAGCCACGAGGCGCGACTTAGATTTATTGAACACCTTGTGCATAGCGGATTGAAACGCATCGAAGTTGGGGCCTTCGTCTCGCCGCAATGGGTGCCGCAAATGGCTGGCAGCGAGGAGTTGATCCGCACGCTCTACGGGAAGCCCCCAGCCGCGCGCTTCTCGGCGCTAGTGCCCAATGTGCGCGGCATGGAAGATGCTTTGCGCACCCCGATTCCCGAAGTGGCGATCTTTGGCGCTTGCACCGAAACGTTTTCTCGTAAAAATATCAATTGCTCGATTGCGGAGAGTATCGAACGTTTTCAGGCGGTCACAAAATTGGCCAAGGCCCATAAACGCATAGTGCGCGGCTATCTGAGCGTGGCTCTAGGTTGCCCGTTCGAAGGCGCGGTTTCAGAGCAAAAAGTCATTGCCTTGACCGTGGCTTTTCTAAAAATGGGAGTGCACGAAGTTTCGATCGGCGACACCATTGGCGTTGCAACGCCCAAACAGGTGCGCTCATTGCTGACAAAACTTAAGCGCAAAGTGCCGTTGCATAAAATCGCCATGCACCTGCACGACACCCGCGGCACCGCACTGGCCAATGTGCTGGCCAGTCTCGATTTGGGTGTGCGCGTGTTTGATTCCAGTTTTGGCGGGCTCGGCGGCTGCCCCTATGCTGACGGTGCCAGCGGTAATTTAGCCACCGAAGATCTTATCTATATGTTGCACGGCATGGGTTTTAAGACCGGCGTCGACCTTGATAAACTTTTAAAGTTTAGTCTGCAAATCGAATCTGAAATCGCGCGAAAACTGCCGTCGCGCTTAGCGGCTGCGGGTTTACCCAAGGTCGCGCAGAAACGCCACAAAGGTCCCTATGCTTAAAAAATCCGCGACCCTAGTTGAACTCGAAGTGCTGTTAAAATCCCGCATTGTCATTCTGGACGGCGCCATGGGCACCATG
>JANXMF010000011.1 GCA_025354795.1 Pseudobdellovibrionaceae bacterium | reverse complement strand
CCAATTGCCTTTGAGCAGACAACCGTGACGAGGCCAAAGCCTTTCATCGTCGCTTCAGTTGCTGTCCTTATGGAGAAAATTCTCCTTGACCCTTTGCCACCAGAGCCGGCACAAACCCGGATGGGTTGGTTTTTTAGGCCGCGGTTGGTGCGCCGAAAATAATCGCTCACTTGTTTTCCATTGATGGTTCGAGAGCATTTCAATGCCATGACAAAATTGGCGCCAATCGTCGTGACGGCGCGCTGAATACATTTCGCGTCGTAGCCGGAGTCCAGTAAAAACAAGGCTGAACTGAGTTGCCGACCCGTGAACAAGACACTGTCCTCCAAGTCCAAGACCCATTGTTCAACAATTTCAATTTCAGATCGATAACGGATTTTATTTTCGCGCGCATATTTTTTCGTGAGTACTGGGACTGAGCCAAGCGGCACAACCTGCGAGCCATCTAACACCACAAAGTTGACAAATTTATGACCCAAACAAAGCCCACTGCCGTGATGGTACCGCCTCACATTCTCAACATGCCGGCTTCGCCGTCGCTTAAGCGTCGCATCAATGATGAACACCAGGCGGCCTTTCGTGGCCTTGAGTCTTTTCAGGCGCCGGCGTAAAACTCTGTTGAGCAGAGTTCGGCTAAGCTCTGGAGTTTCTGGATCGTTGAGCATTGCGCAAAACCGAGATTCGTGAAGGCCCACTACTTCGGCCGCAATGCGAAAACTGTGGCGCTTCATAATTAGCGTCAAAAAAAACACATAACCACTGACTACATCAAACAATCGCTTGGGCAGAATCTCGAGATTTGATAGGCTTTCAAAGATTTCGTTGAGCATGGGCGAGGTCCTTTTTGGCTTAGTAACTTAAAAGCAAACCTCCTCTGCTCAATGATTTCAAGCCTTCCCATCTAAATTTTCCTTTATTTGCAGGGCTGTTGGATCGGCAACTACGCTACTCGCGCTTTAGCAGGCGGCTTCACGCGCTTCCGCGAGTCCGCCGCGCAAAGCGCGAGAATAATAAGGCCGAAGGCACAAACAGCGCCCGCGTCCGCTCGCGAGCCGTAGCCGAGCCCAAATAGTTCGCACGGGTAAAAATCGAGCGGTGCCCGACCCAATCGGAGTCCGCGGCAAAGCGCACGGTCACATGACGCTTGTGCAACTGCTGCGAAATCTTAACCACACCTTCGGAAATACAATAAATACCGAGCACGGGCTCACCGGCACGAAACAAACTCACGCCGCTCGCGAACACACGCAGCTCACTGCCGCCCAGCAGCTCTTCAATCTCAACCGCGCGCAAATGAAAAAACGGATTCTTTTCGCTAAACAAATTATAAATTCAATTTGCCCAAAGCATCGACCAATTCCTGGACGGCTTTGGTGGAATTTGCCAATGAGGCTCGCTCTTCGTCGTTCAACTTGATCTCATAAACTTTCTCGAGACCGCCGCCGCCGAGCTTGCACATCACCCCCACAAATAAATTCTTAATGCCATATTCGCCCTGCAAAAATGCCGCGCACGGAAGTATCCGACCCTGATCGCGCAAGATGGACTCCGCCATTTGCACCGCACTCGCGGACGGCGCGTAATATGCGGACCCAGTTTTCAACAAACCAACGATTTCGGCACCCCCTTCACGCGTGCGTTTCACCAGCGCATCGACCCGGTCCTTGGGCAAAATCTCAAGCAGCGGAATCCCTCCCACCGAACAGTGGCGAGGCATTGGCACCATGGTATCGCCGTGACCGCCCAATACAAACGCGTGCACATCCTTCACCGAACATTTCAGTTCTTCCGCAATAAACGAACGAAACCGCGCACCATCCAAAACTCCGGCCATGCCGATCACCCGCTCACGCGGAAAGTCCAGTTCCTTCATTGCCACATAAGCCATCGCGTCGAGTGGATTGCTCACTACGATCACCACCGCATTCGGCGAATGCGGGCGCAACCCCTTACACACGTCTTTCATGATTTTTGCATTGGTGGTCAGCAAATCATCGCGGCTCATGCCGGGCTTGCGCGGAATTCCAGCAGTGATGATCACCACATCCGAACCGGCCGTGTCTTTATAATCAGCGGTACCGGTGATACGGGCATCAAAGTGTTCCACCGGTGAAGATTCAAAAAGGTCCAGGGCTTTGCCTTTGGCGGCTCCATCGTTGATATCCACCAAGACCACATCGCCGAGTTCGCGCGCGGCCGCCCAATGGGCGCAGGTTGAACCAACAAAACCAGCTCCAACAACAGTGATTTTTTTTCGTGCGTGCTTCATGGGTAAAAACCTTTCGTTCAAGTATTGGTCTAAAATAGACAAGTTCCTTGCTCGACTCACGAACTTTTGTTGCAATATAAGACGCGTGGCATCGGCACAACTTGCATTAAATGATGTTTCCATAGGCTTTGGCGACGGAGTTCTTCTCTCGAAGGTGAACCTGTCGGTCATGCCCGGCGAGTGCGTGGTCCTGGTCGGGCCGAGCGGCAAAGGCAAAACCGTTTTGCTCAAACTCTTCGCCGGATTGCTAAAACCGACACTAGGTCAGGTGCAGATCGAAGACAAAGACCTCAACCAGCTCGCGCCGCACGAACAAAAGCAGCTTTTGCTAAAAATGGGAATGCTATTTCAAAAAAATGCACTGTTTGATTCGCTTTCGGTGGGTGAAAACATTGCCTTCCCACTGCGAGAGAAAACCAAACTCAGCGAAGCCGAAATCCAAGAGCGCGTGGTGTATTTTCTCGAACAAGTTGGAATCGGCCACGCTCGTCTTCTCTATCCCGACGAAATCTCCGGCGGTATGCAAAAGCGCCTAGGGATTGCGCGCGCCTTGGCGCTTAAACCGCAAATCGTACTCTACGACGATCCCACCGCCGGTCTCGATCCGATCACTAGCCGCTTGATCGTGGATCTCATCTTGCGTCTGCGCGCGGAAAACAAGTCGACAGTGATCGCAGTCACCAATGACATGGTGCGCGCCTATCAGATGGCCGACCGGATCGCTATGGTTGTCGACGGCGAGATTGTTATCACCGGAAACAAAGCCCAAACGCTGGCACATCAAGATCCGCGTGTGGTGCAATTCGTGCGCGGCCAACTGCATGGTCCCTTGACGGAGAGCCAGTGATCGATTTCAAAAACATCCGCAAGAGCTTTGGTGAACGCGAAGTCCTCAAAGGCATTACTTTTTCTGTGCCCGAAGGCCAAATTCTTTTTATTCTCGGCACTTCCGGCACCGGCAAAAGTGTTTTATTAAAAACCATCGTTGGTCTGCTCAAACCTAGTTCCGGCGAAGTCTTTATCAACGACCGGGAAATTTCGTGCTTAAGTGAACGCGAGATGTTTCCTGTTCGCCGCATGTGTGGAATGGTCTTTCAGCAGCCCGCCCTTTTTGATTCGCTTAGCATTTTCGAGAATGTCGCTTTTGGACTGCGCAAACACCAACCCGAACTCGACCATGCCCAGCTCAGTGCGCGCGTAAAAGAGTGCCTGGCGCTAGTGAATCTTTCGGGCATCGAAGACAAGCTTCCACAGGCGATTTCTTACGGCATGCAAAAACGCGTCAGCCTGGCCCGCACCGTGGCTGTCAGTCCACGCATTTTATTGTTTGACGAACCCACCACTGGACTTGATCCGGTCACCACCAACAGCATCAATCATCTTATTTTGGAACTCTCACGCAAGCTCAAAACCACTTCCCTTGTGGTGAGCCACGATATGCAGTGCGCGCTCGATATCGCCGATCATATTCTGGTGCTCGACAAGGGCGAGATCGTGGCCCAAGGGCCGCCGCAAACTCTCAAACAAAGCACCCATCCTTTAGTACAGGATTTCTTACGCGAGGCCTTAAATGCCGAAACTGCTCATTGATGTGATCGACGACGTCGGCAATTGCCTGCTGTTCGTGCGCGAGGTGATGTTCACCGCGCTCACTTCACCCTGCAGTTTCGCCAGCATCTGCGAACAGATTTGGACCGTCACGTTGCAGAGCTTGCCGACCACCGCGCTCGCTGGTTTTTTCGTCGGCGCCATTATGACAGTGCAGTTCACGCTGCAAATCACCACCTTCGGGGCTCTCGGCTACCTCGGAGGCCTGTCGACTAGCGGCACCGTGCGCGAAGTCGGTCCATTGCTCATAGCCTTTTTGCTCAGCGGCAAGGTCGGCGCCTTCACCTCGGCCGAACTCGGCACCATGCAAGTCACCGAACAAATCGACGCCATTCGCTGCCTTGGTGCTAATCCCATTCAAGAAATCATTTTGCCACGCTATCTCGGCATCATCATCTCCAGTTTCTTTTTGCTCGCGGTCGGCTTGGTGATGTCGATCTTTGGCGGGATGCTCCTCGGTCTAGTTTTTTCCGGCATCAATCCCGAAGAGTACGTGCGCCACATCCCTACTATCGTCAATAAATTCTCAGTCGCCAACGGCATGTTCAAATGCCTTGTCTTCGCCTTTTTGCTCGCCTCGATTTGCACCTATAAGGGATACAGCGCGCGCGGAGGCGCCAAAGGCGTCGGCCGCGCCGTCGTAAGTACCGCAGTCCTCACCATGGTCGGGATTGTGGTGTTTGATTGGCTGACGAGCTTAATAACCGACACCGCCATGAACGTGGTCTTGGGGAATTCCTAAATGACCGCCACCTTAAGCGACTTTTTTGTTTACTCCACCCGCACCTTCAAGGCGCTTTTCCAACCGCCATTTCGCAGCAAAGATACTTTTCAACAGCTCGAATTCGTCACCTGGCAGAGCTTACCCGTAATCGTTTTCTGCGTAAGCTTCGCGGCGATGGTCACCATCATGGAATCCTCGTTTCACATGAAGCTCATGGTGCAAAACGATTCACTGGTTCCGGGTTTCGCATCTTTGCTTATATTACGCGAACTTGGGGTGGTCGTTTCTTCATTGCTGTTAACATCACGCGTGGGTGCGGGCTTAGCTGCGGAAGTGGGGTCAATGCAAGTGACCGAACAAGTCGATGCGCTTCGCATGCTTGGCATTGATCCCATTCGCTTCTTGGTCATACCTCGACTGATCGCCTGCACGGTGGGCGGCGTGATCTTGAGTCTTATTGCCAATTTGGTGTGTCTATATTGTGCTATGCTAATAAGTGAATTGAAGCTGGGTTACTCGAGCGGAAGTTTTCTCACCGGCATGCGCGCCTTTGTGTCATACAAAGATTTAGTCTTTGCCATGATCAAGGGAGGCTGCTTTGGCACCGTAATTCCGATCGTGAGCTGCTTCTTCGGTCTGCGCTGCGAAAGCGGCGCCGAGGGCGTCGGCAAAGCCACCACCAACTCCGTGGTCGTGGCTTCGGTGGCGATCATTGTTATGGATTTCGTTTTAACTTATATATTTTCGCATTTTTATTGAGAGGGAAATTATGAGGCCACAAACCAAGGTCGGACTGCTGTTTTTACTTTCCGTGGTGCTAATGGTGGCGTTCGCCTTCGCGCTCGGCGTGTTGCAGCCGTTTTCCAATTCCAATGAACTCAAAGTCGCCTACAATTTCGCCGGCGGTATCGAAGTCGGCTCTCCCGTGCGGGTGATGGGGATCAAAGTCGGGAAAGTTCGCTCGATCCAGTTCGAGCCTCAATTCAAAATGCCCGAAAGCGGCGAACAAGTAAAACTTGTTATTACGATTTCGGTCAGCAAAGAAGCTTGGCCCACGGTGCGCAAAGACAGCCACTTCTTTATCAACCTCGCCGGCGTGATCGGCGAAAAATTCCTTGAGATCTCACCGGGCACGCTCGAAAACCCCGAACTTACGCCCGGGCAGGTCGTGCGCGGCGAAGATCCGCCCCGCATCGATCAATTGATCTCGCAGAGTTACGCGGTGGCGGGCAAAATCTTGGAGTTCGTGAACAAGAACGAGGGCTCGCTTGTCGACACCATTGATACACTGAATAAACTAGTGCTCAACTTCGACAAGATGCTCAAGCAGCTCGACAAGACCGCCAAAGACCCCGAAGTGCACAAAATCGTTAAAAATTTCAACGCGATCTTGGACGACGGCGCCTTCTTCACCCACGAACTGCGTGGACCCGAAGCGCAGAAGACAATCAAGCTGCTAAATGAATTATTTCACCGCCTAGAGCCCATGGACGCCAAGGCTATCAAGAAGTTTCTGCAAGAAGAGGGAATTCGCGCGCGGCTGTTTTAGAAACTTTCTGTTAAATATTGGGGCCGTGATTCGGACCAATCCCGATTTATCCAGCAAACGTTGCTGCACTCTAGGCTCATCAGACGGGTCCGATAGGAAGCGCGCAGGTACTTGTTGCCGAGGCGTGGCCAGCGGCCACGTCGCAGGCAGCAAGGGCCGAGCACGCTTTCTAGCGGGCCCGGCTGGTGAGCCGTAACGTAGCTCAAAAAAAACCCTCGGCCGAGGCCAAGGGTCTTTTCACATCTCGCGATCAAACTCGCAAAACGTTACCTACGAAAAACTACTTCGCTTTGCGGGTAGCTTTTTTCTTCGTTGCTTTTTTCTTGGTGGCTTTTTTTGCCGTTTTTTTCTTCTTAGCCATTTGGATCTCCTCCATGGGTGAGTTAGCAAAGCTGATTCACAACTTGCTTTCACCTTTAGTTTATACATGTGACTACTGTCGTCAATAGTAAATTTTAAAAAAACACGATTTTTGCTAGTTGATGATGGTGGAGGATCAAGTGGCGGTGATTTTGTATTCGCAGTTGATGTTCGGAAACTTATTCGTCATTCGGACACTTCAGATTTTTCAGGAACGTGCCCTGCTGAACACGACCACGCTGACAAAAATCGGCACTACCTCTGCCTGCGCGAGCGCACTGATCTGTTTTTTCTGCGCTCACAACGCTATTCTCGCCAGCGGTTTGACGGTCACCGCGATTTTTTTCGCTATCGCATGTCTATTTTTCTGCGAGCGTCGACAAATTGACGCTTTCAAGAGTGAAATTGCGCCTTTTCTAGACCGCTGGATTCTCAATCTGCGCTTGGGTTCCGCGCTGCCGAGTGCGCGCGAGTCGGCACTTCTCGAGCAAACTGATGGCTTTCAAAATCTTTTGCGTCCGCTCTTCAGCGCACGCAACACGCCGCCAAGCAAGCGCCAGCATCTGCTGTTCACCGCGCCGGTATTGAGTGAGCTTGAGAGGCTGCAAAAGGAACCGCACGCCGCCCTCGCGCGCTTGGAAAATCTGCGCTCGATGTTGCGCCACTCGTCCGAATTTCGACGTAAGTCCGGCCAGGCTGTCCGTCAGACACAGATTCAATCGTCGGTGATGCTCCTCCTACTTTTTGCACTGACCTTCTTTACGCTTTACCGTTATGGCTGGAAGCGCACCTCAGATATTGTTTTGGGCGCGGTGGGTTTGTCCATTCTAGGGGTGGTGTCCATGCATTACTTAGCGCGAAAGAGCCAATGGAAGATTTAACGCCTCCTATATTAAGTGCGGTCCGTGAGGTGCGCTGGCGCATGACCTCGGGTCGATCCATGAATGAAGCCCTACGCGCCCATTTGCTCGAATCACACTCGGTCTTTTCCCAACGCTTACGCGAATGGTGGGCGTTGAAATCCCAGGATTGCCTGCCTAAAAATCACGCCCATCAATTTGACAGTCCCTATCAGCGCGCCTTTTTAGAATTGATTGAGCGTGGGTGTGCCGGACAACCCACCCTGGACCATCTAACCGCGCTCGAACAAGAAATCGAACTAGCCGCGCATGCGGAACTCGAAAGCCATGTCGCAGCCCTGCCGTTTAAAGTATTGATTCCCTTGTTGGTCTTCCAGTTCCCCGCATTTCTTATCCTATTGTTGGGGCCGTTGCTGCGCGAACTCGGACAGCAGCTCGGACAATCATGAAGGCGCTGCTCTATATATTGCTCGCTTGGTCGCAGGCTGAAACCCTGGAAAACCGCTTCTTGCGCCATCTCAAACATGCCCACCGTGGTTTTCAGGTAGATAATTTGCACTCCGCGTACGCCCGTTTAAAAGTTGCTGACCTTGCATGTGAAATTCAACTGAACGAAGAGCGCGTGCCCAGCGCCTGTTACGAGTCTTTGTCCTTACGGCAGAAACTGGGCATTGAAATACCGGCGCGCAAAAAAGCCAAACGCTTACGTCAGCTTGATGAAGTCTGTCTGCGCGCGGCCGAACAGCTCAAGACTAGCCCCGGGCAGGACAGCTTTGTCTCTGCGGAGTGCGCGCAGAAAATTCGTCAGAGCCAGGAGATCCAAGACTATCGTGGCCAAGCGCCAGACACCTGGTCCGATATTTGAACTCATCAATGCATGTGGTACGCAGGAATTCAATTTCAGCTGAAAGAACTACTTGGTGAAGGCAGCCAAGGCCGCGTTTATCGGGCCCTTCGTTATGATCGTGCCTCCGGACTGCGCCAAGTGGTGGCGATTAAGATTCTTCGGTCCCGGACGGCGGTCGATCAATGGCGACAGGAATTTGAGTCACTTAGTCGCGTCCGCTCGTCTTACTGTGTGCAGGTCTTGTCTTTTGAACGTTATCAGCGGCAACCCGCGCTAGTCTTGGAGTACGTGGACGGCGTGTCGCTCGCCCAACTTGGGAAAACCT
>JANXMF010000004.1 GCA_025354795.1 Pseudobdellovibrionaceae bacterium | reverse complement strand
CCGTTTTCGCGGAATCTTCAAGTCTACGAAATGACGATTTATTTTGCTATACTACGAATTTGAATATGCACAGGTTCATTGGCATTATTTTGGCCCGCGGCGAGGGGTTCGTCGATACGCGAGTGGTGTGGGGGCTTCTGACGCTAAATAAAAAATATGCTGCAAAATGGCAAATTGAGACGGGCGTGAAAAACCGGGCTCTGGGTGACACGCTCATTTTAAAAACAAATATTCCGCTATAAAATGACCTTCTAGAATCCGTTAGCTACGACAAATTCAGAAAGAAATTTCAGATAGCGGTGACGGTAGGTGGAGAATTCTATATAGTGATCATCAACCGGCACTTCAAGACATAGTAAATCGCCGCTCATGAATTCTTGCAAGGTACGTTTGGCAATTTCAAGATTGATAATCGCATCACGTCGCGGTTGAATAAATACAGTCGGTCGGGCGGTCCAGCGAGAACGGTTCGTCATATAGAATTTTTGTAGATCAGCCCGGGCAAGATGGCCCTGAACAGTAATTTCCCGCGCCATAAGCCTGTCCTTCTTCATAAAACTTAGGAACCCGGGATCGGTGGTGTACCACTCATCTTTAAATGGCACGACGTAGGAATTGAGTCCATAGTCGGGATTTTTGGCGAGCTGGACTTGCTCCTTGTTCAAGGCCCGAATTTTTTCCTCAGAAAGATTTGCCCCCTGATTAATTGCTGGAGCACAAAATACCACGGAATCGTAGGTGGCCTGACCCAGCGAGAGGACTCCGGAAAGAATCGAGCCCCCCATGCTTTGCCCTAGGACTGTAAAGGGCAGGTCCTGATGCCTGTTGCGGACGGTGTTTATTGCGGAGGTGTAATCGTCAATCCAGGTCCGATAGGTATCGACGTGCCCTCGCCGTCCTTCGCTCAATCCACACCCACGACGGTCCAAAATATAAGTGGCAATGCCGTGTGCCGCCAATGCTGGACCGGTTTCAAAAAGCCAGCCACCGTGACTTTGAATTCCATGAATATAAAAAAGCGCGCCGCGCGGATTCTGAGGAATCCAGCTATGAAGTGCTAAATTTTCACTTTGCAGCAAAAGCTTCTCAATCAGCGAAGTCATTTGGCGGGTGCCTTCAGCTGCCGCCCCTCGCTGATAAACCGATTAATATTTTGAATTATAATTTCAGACCGACTATGCACCGCCTCTTCCGTATGCCAGGCACAAAAAGGAGTCACAAGCACCCGATCATGATGGAGCAACGGGTTGTCCTTTGCCGGCGGTTGGGTTTCTAAAACATCCAATGCCGCAAAGGAAACTCTTTTTCCGTCAATAGCTGCCTGCAAAGCCGTTTCGTCAATGAGCTTCCCGCGCGCCGTGTTGATGACCACGGCCCCGGGTTTGAGCGCGCGAAACGCATCGCCATTCAGTAAATGATGGGTTTCAGTTCCATAGGGACAGTGTAGGGAAACAAAATCAGCGAGGCCCAAACTGTGGTGAAATTCTTCTTTGGTAGTTTTGGAGTTTGCCCAGACAATCTTCATGCCAAATGCAGTGGCCAGTTCGCCGACCCTCGTGCCGATCAACCCTCTTCCAACGATAAAGAGACAACGTCCTCTGAGTTCCTTGCCCTGAATTTTAAATGGGTCCCATTGGCCGGCCACGACGGTATTGTGTGCGGCCACAAACTGGGTCGCCGCATTTAACATCATGGTCAAGGTTCGTTCCGCCACGGCTTCGGTACAATAATCGCCTGCGGATTGAACGACGACTCCGAGTGCCGTGGCCGTTTTGAGATCGACATTATCAAGCCCGGTCGACATCGATTGAATCATTTTAATTTTTGGATGACTGCGTAGGAACTGGCCGCTCATTGGCACCAACGTTCCTACAACCACGATTTCGGCATCGCCAACTCGTTGTGCTAACTCATAATCCAATTGCTTGGGGTCGATGCGATCGACGGCGAAGTAATCCGCACCCAAAGCGCTTAAGCGCGAGCGCTGTGGCTCGCTCAAAGTCAGTGGAACAATAATTCGAATTTTCAAGTCTTAATTCCTTTCAACCACTCACATCCTTACCATCACATGATACAACCTTAAGGGGTTCAGCGCCGACTAAAAATAGATATCTTCCATCCAAGCCTTTGGTCGGGGTGGCGGGCTATGCGTTCCATATGTGTTGCGCTTTGATGAACGGCTGAAGTTTGGCCAAGTCAAGCGTGACACCGATTCCCGGTTTTTGATAGAGCTCCGACCATTTGAAGCTGGAGTCGAATATATCTTCGCGAATGACTAGGGACTCAAGGTTCCGTGAAATCGCGAAGCTTTCACACGCCAAAATGCCGTCAATTTTGGCGGCGAACGCACGGTCGGCGGCGGTCAATATTCCATTTTGACCGGGATGCCCGCCCAAAATATATCCGAGTGAATGCTTTCTTGCGAGTTCAGCAACGCGTATGGAACTGATCAGTCCACCACATTTTGAGATTCTAATGTTGAACATATCGCAGGCCTCCGTTTGGATGGCGGCCAACGCTTGCGTGAAGCTACAAAGCGACTCATCCAAAAGAATTTTTGCGCCGGTCATTTTGCGAAAAGTCGCGCAATCCGACACCCCCGCGGGTGCGAATGGTTGTTCGTACCAACAAATATCTAAATTTCGCAAACGTTTCTCGATGGCAAGCGCTTGCTTAAGGGACCAAGCCATATTCGCATCAAGCGCGATCCCAATCTTCGCACCATAGACCTCACGAACCTGACTGACCCGTACGATGTCCTCTTCATCGTCTCGTCCAACCTTGACCTTCACGCACACCACCGAATCCATTGCATCCCGGTATTCCGCTAAATCACGGTCGTAACCTATGATAACGGTCAACGGAAACTGCTGAGGAATGGCCCGCACAAGGGAGGGCATGGCCGAAATCACTCCGACCATTTCCTGCAACGGCATTGCAAATTTCTTACCCAATGCATCCAAACATGCCAGCTCCACGGTACAGGAAGCGGCCAAGCCCGGCATGCCCTTCTGGGTCAATCGACCGGCTAAGTCTACAGCTTCCAATGCCAGTAGCGCGGATTTGAGTTCCTTTGCTTCAGCAATTTTCGCGAGTCTGTTAAAATCAAATCCCTTGATCGCCAAGTAAGCCGATTCGGGACTTTCTCCAGTCACGTAGTCGCGCGGTACAGATTCTCCGACTCCCGTGAATCCATTCATATCGACCGTACAAATAAGATTTTCGGCAATGGCGCGAGTCGCGTGGGCATGGACAAAAGGTCGCTTCATGGGTACGGCCGTCCAATAAATATTGGCTGTTTTTAACACAGGAATCCTCACGACCTAAAGGTTGAAATCACCTGGGATTGAAGATAATTTTCAAGACCCATCCATCCGTTTTCATGACCTAATCCCGACCACTTTGTTCCTCCAAATGGCCACAGTGGCGAGGTCTTTCCATGGTGATTGATCCACACCGTGCCACAGTCAAGACGCCGCCCTATCTCTTCAGCACCTTTAATATTTGCAGACCAAATGGAACTGCCAAGGCCAAAATGGCTCGCGTTGGAATCGTCGATGACCTGATTGAGTTCGCGAAATGGAATGACTGGTAAAACTGGACCAAATTGCTCCTCATCAACGACTCGGACGCCGTTTCCGACTCCTGTCAGAATGGTCGGCGGGAAAAAATAGCCCCTTCCCTCCCGGCGAGCCCCACCCGTCATGACGGTTGCACCATGACTTTTGGCGTCCTCAACCAGTCCAATCACTCGATCCAATTGCATTTTGTTGTTGATCGGTCCAATTTGCACATTCGGGTGTAGGCCATTACCCACCTTTGCTGAATTGGCGACTAGACACAGTTCTTTAACCACCGATTTAAAAATGCTTTCGTGAACATAAAGCCGTTTAATGGCGACGCAAATTTGGCCGCAATTGCGAAAGGCCGACCAAAAAAGTCGCTCGGCGAGCTGCTTGGGATCTACGTCAGCAAGAATAATCGCGGGATCATTGCCGCCCAATTCGAGCGTGACTCTTTTCATTTCAGTGGCGGAAGCCCTTAGAATTTTTTTACCGACATTTGAAGACCCAGTAAACGAAATCTTGCGAATGCCAGAATGCTCGACCATTTTTTCACCCAAAGAATCCAACCCTGAAATGACATTCAGCACTCCGGGAGGAAACGCATCTTGCAAAATTTGTCCAAGCCGCAGGGTCGAGAGCGGAGTATACGGGCTGGGTTTAACGATGATGGTGTTGCCACAAAGTAGCCCGGAGGCTATTTTCCAAGCCGCTAACGTGATGGGAAAATTCCACGGCGTTATGGCACCCACTACGCCAATTGGTTTTTTAATCATTTGCGTGAAATACTTGTCATCGTCAGTCAGTAAGACAGTGGGAATCTCAAAATCCGCGGTGGTCTCTATCCAGCGCGCGGCAAGTTCAAACTCATCCCGCGAGGCCTGTAAAGGCTTGCCCTGTTCGAGTGTCAAAATCATCGCGAGGTCGTCTATATTTTGTAGGATCAGCTTTGCACCCATTTTCAAAGCTGCACGCCGAACCTCAATCTTTTGCTCACCCCACGCCCGAAACGCTCGTTCGGCGCTCTCAACCGCTTGGTCCAACAGTGCATCTGTACATATGGGACAAGGAGCAACGGTTTCTTCAGTCGCCGGGTTAATAATACCCACTGTCGTAGGTGTTGCGATGCTCTCTCCATCAATCGTCATGAAAAATGGTTTCATAATTGGTCGAGCCCCACCCAGAGATACTCGCTTTGATTATGACGCATATTTTGCAAATTCCTGAATGGACAATAGAATCGAATCGTCTTTGTGCAAAATTTTGGGTTTGACCTGCGGCGCGCTCGCACCACGCGCAACCAGAGACTCCCAATACTTTTGAAAAGTACCGTTTGCCACCGTAGATACCTGGACCGGTCCAAGCCTCCCACTGATCACCTTGGATGGATACTCCTCATTGTGCTTCCTCATCTGCGCTTCCAATTCAGCTGTTAGCTTTTGTAACTGAAGCGGCGTCCAGATGGATGAAGTCTCAACCATAAACTGATAATAAGGTGGTGAATCCCAGCGCGGAAAACAGCCGAAATGTTTCGCCTTAAGATTGCAATTTTGCAAGGCACTGGTCATGGAAGCGACCACTTGGTTTTCGGTCAGTTTTTCACCCGTAAAAGATACGTTGCCGACGCGACCGAGAAATTCAATGAATGGTATTCCCTGATTGATTTCTGCCACGTGCACCAGATCACCGATAGAATAGCGGTAGAGACCGCTCGTCTGTGAAATGATGAGGTGATAATCCTTACCCACGGTGAGTTGGTCAAATAAAAGCGTTTTACTGTCCGGGCGCACCGCCTCATTGCTCGGAATAAATTCAAAGAAACATTGATTAACAGCCAAGGCTGCTCCGGCTGGCCGCTTATCAATGGGTAGCGCAAAACAGCCCTCAGAGCCGCCCGTGAGATGGGGAATAATTTCCACTCCCGCTCCAAATAACTCTTGGACCTGCGGCAAATACAAACTTGCACTCGCGGAAGTCCAACACATAACCACGGAAATATTCGGCCACAAATGACGTGGAAGAAGGGTGGAATTTTTCATTACCTGGCCTTCAATTTCCGTGGCCCGCCGTGGATTCACGAGCTTCAAATCTTTGACGAGATCGGTTTTGCGCAAGTTCAATTGGTGCGCGAACGCGACTAAGGTGCTTGGATTAATGGTCACGATGACACGTAAATTCTGCTGCGAGAAATGGAGCAATCGTAAATAAACACGATCTGCATATTCCTTCATTTGCGCGGGTGCCGTATACCACGACTCCTGTTCCCAAGGGGGGGACCAGTCACCCTCCCCGCCAAAAACAGAGCGCTGTGTATAGCCCTGGCATGGCGTGCCTGATTTGGTGAATACGGATGGCGGTCTTCGATCAAAATTTAAATCCAAGATCCCTTCTTGAACCGCGCATGCTTCCGGGAAATGATTGAGCAAATTGCCCCAAGTTGTATGCAGGCCCGGCGTGCGGTAGCGAATCAGCCACGAACGAGTCGCGGGAATTAGTTTTGAAGCACCGGTGGTACCACTGGTCGTCAGAAATAGAAGTGGGTCCTCAGCGGTCAAAACCGCCTTTTCACCCTGTGCGCTTCTATCAATCCATTTTGCCAAGTCATTGTATTCCCGGATTGGGACGGCCGCCTGATAGTCCTGGCTAGTACGTATATTGGCAAAGCCATGCTCGTGTCCAAAAACCGTTCCCACATTTGGCTCGACACAGTCCTTCAACACGGCGGCTTGACTCTGTTGTGGAGCTTTGAAGACTTCCAGGGTTTTGTCTCTCGCGAGCGTGCAGGTCCTTAGAAAATTTGAAAATTCCATTTACCCTCAATTATTGTTTACGTGGTGTAGTACTCATTATTTCACTCCTGCTAGAGTTTCCGCAATCTCGAAAAATTTGCAGTACACGCCTAACGCCGAGTCAGTTGCATTGCTTATACGACTTGACAAAATGTGTTAGAATTCATGATCCTGATAATTGAGTTCCATCAACCGAACGTGGTCCTGACGCGTGGGAGAATTAGGGCAAAAGTTCTAATTGTCGATGATTCGGAAACTTTGCGGGTACAGCTGCGCCGGCAACTTGAAGAGGGCGGGTTTACTGTCGTTGAAGGGCATGACAGTGTCGATGGTCTAGTCAGCCGCAGCAGCGAAGCTTGGTCATCTTCAACAAGTAAAACATTTGCGGTCCCTGTGGCGGAGAGAATTAGGCGAATTTAGAACTGAGGCCGTTTTATGGGCCGCTTGAGCGCCAAGTCGCTGAATCGCCTCGAAAAGATTCTAGTCCCCGATTTTTTAAATGCTGGTTCGGCAGGAGAGGGATTCAGGTTCCCAATAGCGATTGTGGTTCCGTGGGAACCAACATATTGAGCTTACGATATTTTGGTTGCCAAATATGGCAACATGTGGGAGTATGATCCATGCGGCGTCGAGCGTACGACATCCAGATCACCGTGAACGGGCGCAGGATAACGAAGGTCATCATTGACGCTCATTATGAGGCGAAACATTTTGGTTCCCTCAACGATGACATTATCCTCCGCCTGGTGAACCTGCTGGATGGTCTGCGGTTCGAGCCAGAAGATGACGATGCGCCCTACTTGTACTTTGCCACCGATGGCCTGGTGTTGGACGACAAAAAGTACAAGTTGGTCTGGCTGTTGGAAGACGACATGCTCTACATCGGCGTCGTTAACGCTTACAGGAGGTAGCCATGGGATTCCCAGATAAAAAACGACTTGATAAGGTACGCGCCCGTTTGGAGAAGGCGGAAGGCACGTTGATGATTGCGCCCGATGCTACGCCGCTGGAGCGGTTCCGTTGGGACATCTGTCAGAGGTTCCTGCAATACAAGGCCGATCACCACATGACTCAGGACCAACTCGCTGAATCCATCGGCGTGGATAAGGCCAAGATGAGCAAGATTCTTCACCACCGCATTGACGAGTTCAGCACGGACAGGTTGATAAAGCTGTATCAAGAGCTAAATCCAAGGGTGAAGATCAGGGTGGGATAACTGTTCGGGTGGCGTTCGTTCCTGTGTCGCGGTTCCCCAGCAGGAATAGTGGGCTTGTCGCCATCCCAATGCAAACAATCTACAGTTGGCGGCACAATAGTAAAAAAGCATCCGATGCCCGTTTTTTGCCCGTCGCTATAAAGGAATCTCCAACCAGTACAGTTAAGGGTAGGCCCAAAAAAGGAATCAAGCCGCCCAAAATCTCAACCGTAAAGGTTACGAGTCCGAGCTGTTATAAGGTCGAAGGATTAAGTGTCGACGACGCGGCCAGTTTTTTAAACAAAGTTCAGTGGTTTTAAAATGAGTTTAGATTTCTCGCTCGGGGCTCAATTGCTTAGTCAGGAGCGAGACAAGTCGCTGATGAATGGTCTTAGCGCCCTAGAACGAAGTTCGGTACGAGCGGCGGGGTTATTGGCGGAAATTTCCAGCACGGATCGGGTGACTTTGAGCCGGGCCCTTCATGGGTGTGTTCAGCAGCAAAATTGTAGTCGTTCCGCGCTTTTTTGGAATCACATGTCTCTGGCTGGAAATCGTCTCTCGGCATTGACGGATATGTTGGTCACCTCACTGCCGCTCACCTTCGCGGGCGTCGCGATCAAAAAGGCACTTCCGGAAATTTTGGCTTGGATGGGGGCTATGGGGGAAATTGAAGCCTACGTTGCCCTTGCGAAGTTTTACCGTGCAAATAAAAACGATTTATTTTTTGCTCAGGTTGAGGAAAGCGCTTCGCCCATTCTCGACATTCGCGACGGACACCTGCCTTATTTAAAATTCATTAATGACCTCAGCTCCATCGCCAACGGCGCTTACTTTTCTGAGGGGTCGGGGCCAAAGACGGCCATCTACACCGGGCCGAATGCGTTTGGAAAGACGATGCACATGCGCATGATCCTCACCAATCTCATTCTTGCGGAGGCCGGCGCACCGGTCCCGGCCCATATGCGCTTTTCACCCATGGGAGCTTTTACAAATTTTGTAAACACTCGCGATTCGACCACAAAAGGCTTGAGTACCTTCCAAGTGCAAAGTCAGCGAATCGCTGAGTTCCAAGCTATAATCAGGGAGTATGTCTCGGCTCGGCGTCATCTGTTTGTCGGAATGGACGAAATTCTCTTAGGTACGAGCGACTATGAGAAATGGGCAGGAGAACGAGCCGTGTATGAGGAATTGCACACCTCTCCCGAAATCCTCGGCGGCCTGGCCACACACAATCGTAAATTGACTGAACTTGCCGGACAAACCACAAAAATCGCTCTGCGCCAGGTCCTCCCAGGTTTCCACGTCGAGCCTGGAACCTCAAAGATCTTTAATGCCTTTGAAGTTATGGGGCAAATGGGTGTTGGTGACAGTATCCTGACCCGCGGTCGGGCGCACCTTGAGAGTTTGCGTGCGACAGGTGAGTGTTTAAAATTTGGTGAGGGTGCGCAGAACGAGCCGGACAGCTGCGCTTCCAAACCCGCTGGCGAAGAGGTCACAGTGGTGCTCTGGATGCAAGACGATCCCCAGTCATCCGGTACTGTGCTCAATCGGCTGGAGTTCGATAAAGCCCTCAGGGCTTGGAACACTTTGGGCGTAGGAAAAATCCGCGGGGTCTTTGTCGATTTTGGTAGGCGCGACGCCGTGGTGAATTACTTACGTGAAAAACTCTTAGCATCGGATCGTGTTTCCAACCTCATTATTGCGACCCATGGTGATACCGACGTGACGAGAAACATGACCACGTTCAAAGAGCTCGGAGAATTCGGCGCGGAAGGTTTGACGGGCCTGTTAAATGACGCGTTTCAATTCCTGGGACCGCACCTCACTGAGAGCGTGCATGTTTCCGCAATGTCATGTGCCACGGCCTGTGGGACAAAAGCTCAGGTCCAAGCCCGCGTGCATGGTCTCAAAAACGCCCTCGCTCAGTATGGTGTACGCCGGCTTTCTTTTTGGGGCGCCAGCGCTCCACTCTCTGTGAACGACGACTTTAAGGCTGAAACCCGAGAAGAAAGGGTTAAAAAGATTTCCTTTATTCAGATGGTAATGGATCCGAACGTCGGGCTCTACACGAACGTCGACAACAAGGGTTTTCTTGTTGTTATAGACGAGGGCGGACCCAAAACATTTGCGGTGGATCAGGGCACCCCAAACGCCCTTCGCGCGACTCGAGAATCTTGTGCTGGGCTGTTGGAAGTTCCATAGAATGCAGTGTCTCAGGGCGGCCATGTTCCTTTGCGGGGGACCTGCGCGCTGGACGATTCTTGTAATCCCGCGGGCATTGCCCCCGCTACTTGTGCCGATGGGTATTGGAGCGCAATGGAGTACCACGTTTTTAATCCATTTATTGCTGGTTTTCAAAATCAAAATTCACGTGCGTTTCAATCCGCAAAATTTCCTCGAAGCGAGGGGTTTTGGGCACCCACCAATTGACAAATGACGGCCACCGCAAGGTTCTCATTAGGCAAAGATAAACAGAGGGGCACGAATGAAAACTATTGCGATTTCAATGGCGATTTTGGCTTCGTCGCTAGCGGCGGCATCAGTTTCGTCAGTTAAATTCCAAGGCCAGAAACTTTCTCCAAAGGACGTGGCTATCTATCAGGAATTTCAGTTGAAAGCTGGCGACTTCGAGGTCAGCCTCTCACCATGAGTTCATCGACGCCTCGGGGGGACCATGGGCCGATCTGGGTCGGCCCGCGTCGCTTGTCCTCAGCGTGACTTATTCAGGAACGGGATACAACACGTATGCCCCATATGAGGTTTTACGCCAAAGTCATGGGGCTTTTGCCGACACGGATACTTCTTTTCCACGATGAGGTTCACAGTCCCTAATTTTTGTTATTATCTTCGTGATCGCCGTCACCGTAGACGAAACCGTTTAAATAGACATAGCCATCGGGCCGCATATGCTTTGGGTCATCATGCAACCAGTGGATTATGCCTTCGTGACCAGTGGGAATGTATTGCCCTCCGACACCAAAATGGTCTCCGATCTTAACTGGAACGCGGTTTCCGAGATCCGTATTATAAATGATAGTGACAGTGTTTCCGTCGGAAAGTGTGGCTTGCCACTTCTGGTGAGTGAGTCCCTTCGTGTCGTCAGGTAAGATTTGCGACACCGTCAGATTGCCGGCTTCGACGTAATCCACCCGCTTATGACTCTCAAACGCCGCGACCAATGCGGAATCGTCGGCAATTTTTCCTGGATGATCGCTCCCTACAGCGAAACAAATGCTAGAGGTAGCAATGGCCGCTAATACAATTGAACCTACAAACCTTTTATCCATAATCCCCCCGTGGTTAATGGAACCATCACATCGATGAACAAACTCTTTGTCATGACAAATTTTCAGCTGGTCAGAAATATAACCGGGGATACTATTAAATGTGCAGAGATCAATACATACACGGCTAAAATATCAGGTACGCAAGTGGACGTTAACAACGCCATGCCTTTGTCTGTCGGATTTCCCACAAAGTTACCGCACCGGTGCGGCCCGCCACTGATGAAACGAGCGCCCCCCCCCAGCAGGCTGAGGCTCCCACTGTGCCGAGCTATTGTTCCACGTCAATATATCTGAAGCATTGAGATTCGTGACGAGATGCCCGTCAACGGCGGGAATTTCCGATAAAGTGCTCAACTGCAGGAGTTAATTTGCGGATATGCCGACATTCGCGGATATTGTTAAGGCGCCCAAAGATCCGCCACCGAGGAAGCCAGTGCCCGCACTAACCCAATAGGGAGGAGCGCGACGGAAATATGGGCCGTGCCGTCCAGCTGTACTAAATTTCCAGCGGCGGCACCATAGTCTTGGAGAGAGGCAGTTCCCAATCCGGGAATGTCGGCTGGGTTCAATGTGACGGAGCCAGTTCTGCCCGCGCCGATGGTCACCGGAAAGGCGACCATCGGCATCGGATGCAGTCGAAGTCACGAACTGCATGGCTCCTGAAGAGGGCAGCAATGCTAAAGTTATAATAGCATGTGCCGCCGAGGTGAAACCCACGGCTTTCTTCGCGCGCTCGTAAATATCGAGAACGGATGTGAAGTTGACGATCAGTGAAAGAGTGCCAACTGGACAGCCGCCGACAACGTCGTTCCATGGAAGGTTATATCGACGCCGAGAACATTAGGTGCCAGGATAGAGGGATACGCTGCCTTAGCGAAGCGGGCGGAAAGCCAGGGACACGATGGCGCCCAACTAGACCTAAGATGCACTTTTTGAATGGTTAAATTATATTGCCCGGCCCGTCCCCTAGCCTAACATTTCATGAAGCTTAAGCAGTCGTGGCGCCCGTCCTCCGGCTATTTTCGCTTCGCGCGCGAGCCATGCTTTCAATCCTGCGCGGTCCTCCACATCATTTTGCCCCCGGCAGTACCGCAAATAATGGCGGCAGTCTTCGAAATCGGATTCCGTCAGTCTCCCCGCCTTGAGCTTCCAATACAAGGCCAACGACGGTCGGAAAATCGTGGCCTGCTTTCCTTTGTGCAAAACCAGCAAATCCTCCAGCATGTAACCGGTTTTTTTCAAAAAAAACGCCGCAGCCTGATTGACACTCTCAACCGCGAGACCGAGGGACTCTGCCAATTCCATGAGTTCGAGGTTTTGCGTCATTTCCCGCTCACCAAGACCGATGAGATCGATATCTACCGTGCTGCGAATTTCGATCCCGACGGCTGGCAGCAGGGTGCCGCCCACCAACAACCATTTGCCCTTCAGTTTATCGCCTGCGACTCGCAGAAATTTTCGCAAAAGCGCGGGGTTTAGATTTTTCACTACATAAACTCCGAAAGTTTAGCTAGGGCCAATCGTCGTAACTTGATCTTAAGAGAATCGGGCGAGCGGGAGCTGAACCAGTTTTTTAACGGCACAGGAATATGGGCCCACAGTGAAGCATAATGGTCACGAATCGCCCACAGCCATGAGGCAAGCGCTTGTTCTTCCCGCCCACCTTCCTTTAATCGTACCAGCAACGGGGTATATTTCTGAACGGCGCGGATCAGGTCCAAGACATTGCTCGCACGCGGAGGGCTCGCTTCGCCAAGCAGAGGTAAACCAAATGCCGCAAAAGTCCGCAAGTCTATGACTGCGGGGCGGACCAATAGTTCGAGTCCCAAAGGAGCGAGGACCGACTTCAGAGTCGCAAGCTCAGGATTGGCGCGGCCCGACTCTATGTTCTGCAATGTCGCCAAACTCACGCCGGCGCTTACCGCCAGCTCAGACTGAGACATTTTTAGACTGCGCCGTGCGCTTTTAATAATTTCGACGTAGTTCATAGATACCTCATATACTACGCCTAATATACTAGGTATTTATCCGCCGAGCAAGGGGGTTGAGTGAACGTCCCAACTCATCGAATATTTGCCTGGACCCCAAACGTCGTGGCCCCTTCAAGGGGCGCCACCTCGCTGTTAACGGCGAGCCGGAGTAGGACTGCATTTTACCGCCAAATTGTAAACATCCTGGTTGGTGGCTATGTAGGGGCGAATAGCTCGAGACCGCTGGCGTATGCGGCTGTCTGGCCAATCAAAGGTGCGGGGGGAGCTATGCTTCCAAAAGGCGCAATAGAAAGGATAGATAAGATACGGCTGAAGTATCCAGGATCCCGAGTCGGGGGGAGTTCATTACACCTCGGTCGCCTCACTTAGCCCTGATGATTTTGAAAAGCTTAAAGAAGTCATCTTGGCGTTTATTGATCAGTCGCGCCGCTTAACCGCGGCCTCTCCTGAGGAAGAGTTGGTCTCTCTGACTTGCGACTTGTTCGAGGTTTAAAGCCATTGTGAATGTTCAGCTACTATCAGACGCTCCTCACCCAGTTCATTATTAAAAACACAAGAGAATCAATGCTGCTAAACCAATTCCTAAGCCCCAACTGAGAACTTGGATGTCACCAGAAATTCGGTCTAATGGCTCAGTGGTAAAATTCGCTGGGACCAACAGAAATTCTACAGTTCTCAAGAGCATGTCCGTCGTACCCGCTTATAAAGCAACATTAATCTTGTTTTCACCTCGCGTTTATGGAACTGATCTATTGCTATTTAAGTGATTGAAACCGAAAGGCTCGCTCTGATTATTACAGTTCTTCTCGCTCTCGCGAATTTTGCTCATGGCGAGGCCATTGACTTCCACGCGGCCCTACAACGCGCACTCGACAAATCGCCTAAATACAATTCTTTGGTACTCACCGAGCGTAACGCCAGCCTGTTGGAAAGTAATGGCTGGTCGGCTCTGCTGCCGAGTTTTGATCTCAATGCCACGCACACGTACACCCAGAAGAACGAGCCTTTGCACCCATCCCATTACCCGTGGTCCAATCAAGCCGGCCTGATGATCACGGAGAACTTATACGACAACGGTGACACTTGGCGAGCGGCGAAAATCGCGGGCCTTAACCGAAGAATCGAAGCGCTGAACCTGCAAAGCGGACGTAGCCGCTTATTGGTGGACGTGGCTAAAAGTTTTTATGATTTCTCTTCCGCAAATGGCGGGGTAGAATTGCAAAAGCAGCAGATCGAAGCTCTGCGCCTCCAGTTCCACACCATTGAGGGACGCTACTTGCGCGGCCTGCGCAATAGCCGAGATTTCTTGCGCATCAAGACCCAGTTGCAGAGCGCTGAGATTGGGTTGATTTCACAAACTCTAGGACTTGAAAACGCGCGCACCGCTTTGCGCACGATGATCGGCGAAGATGGTCAGCCGGATTTTGTTCCGTTGGTGCAACTTGAGACCCCAGGCCTGCAGTTCCCGGTAGTAAATGCTGAAAATTCTTACGACGTACGCATCGCCAATCTGCGCGAGTCAGTGGCCACGCTCATTTATGAATCCTTGCATCGCACGGAATGGCCGCGCCTCAACCTTAAGAGCAGTTACAATTATGTCCAGCCACAGTACTTCGGCGGCAAAAACGCAGGATTAGATAATCCGTACTGGAATTTTCAGGCCATGGTGACCTTGGACTATCATTTGTGGGATTGGGGCCAAACTCGGCGCAAGATCGAAGTCGCGGAGAATCTTCGCCGGATTGAGGACAATACCCAAGCGCAAACGCGGCTGCAAGTGGTGCAGAATCTGGATTCGCTGCAAAAGCAAGTGACTCTCGGCAAAAGCTCGCTGCTGCTGAGCGAACAGATTTTGAAATCCAGCGAGAGTTCATTTCACAGCTTGAATCTGGGTTATCTCGAAGGCCGTGTAAACTATATCGATTTGGTAACCGCGCTGAACGACCTTTACGCTAGTCGCTCGCAAAATTTAAACTTGCGCTTTTCCCTGCTCAAACTGAGGGCGGAGTTGGCGCACAACGAAGGAACAGTGGATGACGTTCTCAAAATCCATTAAACTTTTCATCGCGCTAGTGCTAGCCGCAGCAGCGCTCTACTTCGCGGTCAGCAAGAGGACTGGCAAAAATACTGACTCCG
Organism: Pseudobdellovibrionaceae bacterium; assembly: GCA_025354795.1. Taxonomy (GTDB): domain Bacteria; phylum Bdellovibrionota; class Bdellovibrionia; order Bdellovibrionales; family UBA1609; genus JALHOQ01. The sequence goes on along the minus strand of JANXMF010000004.1, from coordinate 14,198 downwards.
CGGTCGGTCCGGGCCGTGTACAGCGCGCCGACCTGCTTCAACGCGTGACCATATCGGGTCAGTTGTGGCCGCAGCGGCGCCTCGACATCAAACCACCGTTTGCGGGCTATGTGGAAAAGTTACATGTCAAAATTGGCGACCTGGTACAAAAGGGTTCGCCGCTGGTAACCTTTAGTCCGTCCATGGGCAAAGCCGAGAGCAATTTTCCTGTACGCTCGGTGTTCGCGGGCCGAGTCACGCAAATCTTGAAAGTCGAAGGCGAGTTCACTGCGGACACCGGCGAGCAAAACTTGGTCATGCGGATCGAAGACTTGAGCCATCTCTATGTGTTGGCCTCAGTTCCAGAACTTGACATTGCTAAACTGAAGATCGGTCAGGAAGCCAAAATCCGCGTCACTTCCTTAATCGGCGAAAGCTTTACTGGAAAAATTGTGGAGATCGCGCTTTCGGCCAAAGATAAGGAGCGCTGGGGCTCGGCCAGCACCGAATTCCAATTGAAAGTGGAGATGCAGAATAAAGATCCGCGCCTCGCCACCGGCATGTCGGCCCTCATGGACATCAACACCAACCGCGCCGACCAAGTTCTAACCCTTCCCCATGAGTATATCGAAGAACATGACGGCGAATATTTCGTAACGACCGTGGCCGGCGAACGCAAGAAAGTGACTCTGGGATTGCAAAATGAGGAGAGCGCCGAAATCAGAAGCGGTGTGCGCGAGGGCGAAATAGTCAAAGTGATTGATTTCTTAAGCCTCCCTAAAGTGACGGACTGATGAGCCGCATTGATCTCAGTCACATTTCGCTCAACTACAACCTGGACGGCCATGCCGTTCCGGTGTTGCACGAGCTCGATCTCAGCATCGAGTCCGGAGAAATGGTCGCCATCCTTGGACCTTCGGGCTCCGGTAAATCGACGCTTCTCTATATATTGGGCTGTTTACTCAAGCCCTCCGCCGGATCTTATCGGTTAGGCGGAAGCGAAATCCTCGGTCTAAGCGAGATCGAATTGGCCGAACTGAGGAATCGACACTTTGGTTTTGTGTTCCAGCAGTTTCATTTACTGCCGCGCGCGAATCTAGTGCAGAATCTGCTGCTCGGAACACGCTACAACCGCTGGGACCAACGCTCAAAGGCTGAATTCACCGAGCGAGCACTCAGCCTACTCAAGCAAGTCGGAATGGAAACCCACTTGCGCCACCGCCCGCATCAGCTCTCCGGCGGTCAACAGCAGCGAGTCGCGATTGCGCGCGCGTTGATCAACGACCCCGCGCTGATCCTAGCCGATGAGCCCACCGGCAATCTGGATTCGAAGAGCGCGAAACAAGTTTTGGATCTTCTCCGCTCGATCAACGAAAACAATGGAAAAACCGTTATCATTATCACTCACGATCAAGAAGTCGCGCGCCGCTGTGACCGAGTTATTTCCGTGCTGGATGGCAAGATTGTCGGCGGTAAAACGATGGTCGGCGCGCCGCTCGCAAAAGCGCCTCGGCTCGAGCCTCCCCGCAGCGTGTTTCGCCCTCGGCTCGAAGAGGATTGTAAAACCGCATGGCAAAACATTCTGCGCAATAAGTCGCGCTCGTTTCTCACCATGCTCGGCGTGATCATCGGTGTGGCGGCGGTGCTTTCGACCATCACGCTTGGAACCTTCACGCGTGAGAAAATTCTAGAAACTTACGAAAGCCTCGGCGTCAACCGCCTGGTGATTCGCGCTTATCCGCGCTGGAATTTGTCGGCGACTGAAGCCACCGGAGCCAAATTCGAAGGAGTCGACGAAGTTCATGATGTCGGGCCGCTGCGCCGGTTGTTTAGCGAAATTCTTTTGATCTCGCCGGTGGTGAACGATTGGGTGCGCAGTGTGGCCTTCGCCGGGCGCAAAGTGGACAGCCCGCGGGTGGTAGGGGTCAATAGCGAATATTTTGCTATCACCAATCGCCACGTGATTCTGGGTCGGCCGTTTTCCAGTTTCCATATTAAAAATCGCAGCAGTGTTTGCTTGCTTGGCTTTGATATCGCCAAAAAACTTTTTGGTCAACGCTCCCCTCTTGACCAGCTGGTGGCGATCGAAAGTAACAACGAAGCGCGCTACTCGTGCCGCGTATTGGGCGTGCTCGAATCGCAAAAGAGCAATAGTGAATGGAACGATCCCAACAAGCAACTCCTGGTGCCTGAATCATTTTTGCTAGTAATGGGCGACCATTGGAATGCTAAACCCTACGAACTGAATATCAAGATGCAGCCGGGAACCTCCATTGAAAATCTAAGCGAAAAAATCAAACAGTTCTTTCACATCAAGTACGGCCGCTCGGCGCAGGTGAGCGTGGACTCCGATGAAGTGTTGGTGGCGCAAATGCGCCGCTTTTTAAGTCTCTTTACCGTGATGCTCACCGGTGTAGCGCTAATCTCACTTGCCGTCGGCGGAATTGGCATCGCCAATATGATGTTGGTTTCGGTTGCGGAACGTTTCAAGGAAATCGGCTTACGCAAAGCCTTGGGCGCGCGCGACGATGAGATTCGCAATCAGTTTTTGATCGAAGCCATGATTCTGTGCGGACTGGCTGGTATGATTGGCATCGTCACCGGAATCTGCGGCTATCACCTGGTGTTGTTCTTCGCTTCCAAACTTTTTCCCCAAGTAAAGTTTGAACTGGTATTCAATCTGTCCGCAATCCTGCTGGCTTTTCTCTGCATTGTCGCGGTTGGTCTATTGAGCGGCTTAATTCCCGCACTGCGCGCGCAAAAGTTGCAAGTAGTCGAAGCGCTTAGAAGCGAATAGCAGCCAACTCACACTGCTCAAGCGCTATATCCAAACCGACAAAATCAGCTTAAAAATTTTTACAATGATCCGAAGAAATTGACGTTGTCTCAAATAAAATGGAATCGTACCGCCACGTAGTCTTGTTATAAGCGCGGGCCCGGCTTTCGCCGACCCGGGAACCAATTCGCTAGCACAGGCAACAGCAGGCTGCGCGGATTTTCAAAGCAAGCTCGCCGCCACTCCAGGCATTCAATCGGGCGTCGTGCAAGTTCCAAGGGATTGGAATAAGGCGGGCGAAACCACTACCGTGCCCTTGTTCTGGTGGAAACGCCCAGGAACGCGGCACCGCAATGGTGCACTACTATCTCGAGATGGCACCGCAATCGCTCGAGTCGGTGACAGGCATGGGTTTCTCTCTGATGGACGGCGATTTGCAAAAAGAGTATCCGCGTTTACGGGCGATGGGTTTTGCACGAGCGGCTAAGGCCTATTTACAAAGATACCCGGATGACGCCAATCTCGTCCTACAGATTCGTAAGATGACCGACACCGCCGGTCTGTGTTGGTTCGGCAAGCAGTTGGCGAACACGAATTCCGCTTGTCCGCACAGCACCTTTCAGGTTCATCGTTGGACAAAAATCCACTAGAGTACATGCTTGACCTGCTCCGTTTGCGGAGCAGGTCTAAAACAAGCTTGCAGCTAGATTGATAACGTGTTCGATCAGAGGATCGATTTCCATGATCTGACCACACTTTTCACACTGCAAAGTTTTTTCCGTCGCTAGAAGCTCTTGGTCTAAGCCGCTGGTGGAAAATTCCTTACCCGCCCGCAAGAGCCTATTGCTCTCCACATTGCAATTTGCGCAATAATAAGGCGCGAGGAAAGATTTGATTTGCGAGTTTTTAGGAATAAAATTTCCAATGGCAACAATATACCGACTTAAGACATATGGCATGTGGTCGAGAATCAACATCGAACTGGCATGATTTTCACCGAACTCACGGATCCATTGAGACCACAGACAGACTCCCCCCGAGTTAATGTAAGAAATCTCGCCCAGGTGAAGGACCACGTGTTTGACCCCCTCAAGATTTAAGGCTGGAAATAGCGAAGTTTCGGTGATTGGACCTGCAAACGAAATTTTGATGACATCGATATCTTTTGTATAAGACGTCATCAAGTTACTCATGGACAACCTCTGTGCGCGCGCGGGCCTATAGTAGATTTTGCGCGAGAGGGAAGGTTGATGTCCAGCCTAAACTGAGTCTCTCAATCCCCGTACGAAAGTCCGGAGACAACTGGTCAAGCCGTTGCTCGTAAGCGTCGGTCTGTGATCCCCAAGAGCTTGCGCGCTACAGTTGGTGTTGCGGTTTCGCGTCCTAGATTCCTCGCGATACTGGCCGCGCGCTCCACAAGCTGTGCATTTGAATTGGCCAACTTATTGCCGGCAAAATAAATGCTATCCTCAAGACCCACACGGATATGTCCCCCCATTGCGAGCCCATGTGTGATTAGAGGCAAGCTGCACGCCCCATGACCAAAGACACCCCACGTGTCCAACTTAGCATTCATTGATTTCTTGGCGGTCTCGACGGCGAGGCAATAGCGGAACAAAATGAACCGGTTTAACCAACATTTTACCTTGAAATGGCCCGAGGATTTAGATTTACCCTCGGGCTTCAGGGTCTGAAGGCCCTTAAAGAGGGATATTGGTTTTGATAATCAAGGTATCACCCTGAGCCCGATTGCGAACGCCGGTTTCCACTTGCCATTTCAAAGCCATCATCCAATGGCTGGCGCTGGTGTACTTAAGCGCAGGGCCTATGGCCAGGGCGCGACCCTTGAAATCCGCGACTATACCCGCAGCATTTTTATCATCGGTCATCTGTTGATAAAAATACCCGCCCAGTCCCGCGATCCAACCGCATCCGGTGTCCCAACCCGCATCATAGTCAAAATGGAATTCCTGGCCCGAAGTGTATTCCGTAGCCTTGTTTTTCATATTGTAATCATACTTCATCAGAATATCGCCGTTAAAACCCCTGGGCATATCATAGGTTATGCCAAAGGTGGTGGTTTCTTCCCAGTAGTTGCGACCGATGCTGAGAAGGTCATTTTTATTGTACTCTCCGGTGGGAGCGCTGATATCGATTGCGCCCAACATATGGAGGTTGTCGGCTACGGTGTAGGCTAAGCCAATCCCGACCGTCGTATCTCCTAGACCTTTACGAGTCTCAAACTGGCTGCCTAAATTCAAAGTCACGTTTGAGACCGGAATCAAGGCATGGGTAAAGACCTGTCCATTCAGGATCTTTAGATCCGGCAACCACACCACGCGCGGAGCAACCCCCACTGCGTGCAGGTTGAAAGGAATCGCCACACGATCGCCGGCATTGTTATTTAGGCGCGAAGACTCGTAATATTCAGGGTAGACGAGCAGGTAAGTGCCCGGTGGAGGCATATGGTTGACCCCATAGCTCTCTGTTCCGTTGGGATAAATACCGCCACCACCTTCGGTGGCAAAGGCCGAGCCACTCAGGCTCAGAGCGCAAACGCTTAGAAGTAAGAGAATCTTTTTCATCTGGTTTCCTCTGTTAAAAATGATTGTTCATGCTGTACCCTGATATCAAAGCAAATTAAATCCCAGATAACAAACGAAAACTGGTCCCTTTAAATGTTGGTGGCGAATTTTTTTTGGACGATCTTAGGTTAGATTCGGATCGGTTGGGTCTGCTTCAGACCCAGTATTTCTCTTGCCAGCCGAGGATCCGCAACGGGGCGTCCCAGATCGCGGGCGATGCGTGCAATTGGCCCACAAGCTGAGCTTGTGGGCCAATTGACCCTGCGTAAAGTAGATATCGTCCTCGAACCCGACTCGTACATGCCCTCCCAGGGTGAGGGCGTGAACACAGGAGCGGAAGACTGCAAGCGCCGAATCCTGACACTGACCATGTGTCGGTCTTGGGATTAAAGTAATCGACCGTGAGGTCTGCTAAATAAGCCAAATTAGAAAGTCGCCCAGACATCGGCCCCGGATACCCCAAAGCAAAGTGGAAATGCAGTGGAGAGAGCAACAGGCCTTGCTTATGCAAGCGAAAGGCGGCCTCAAGATGGCCGACTTCAACCGCCTCGATCTTGGGAATAATTTGCGCTTGATTCAGAGCTTGGGCCAGGGTGCGGACATCGCTCGGGTCATTGATGTAAGTCAGATCAAAAAAATTTGCGGAACCGATATTTAACGTGGCCATTTCAGGCTGCAACGAGGTCAATTGCAACCGGTCGGCGAAGGGATCGGAAAATGCGCCCGTGGACACTTCGATGATGATTCCAGGCGCGGCCTCTTGAATGGCCTGAATGGCTTCCCTAAAGCGGCCTAACCGCAATGTTGGCTTTTCATCGTCCACCCGTACGTGCAGATGAATGACGGATGCGCCGGCTTGCAAGGCCTCGGCCGCGGCGGCGCCTTGCTCCTTGGGCGGGACCGGCAAGCCCGGATGATCGCTACGCTTGGCGCCGGAGCCCGTGAGGGCACAGGTGATAACTACGGGACTTGAAAGCATCTTAGGCCCTCTCACTATGGCTGTGCGCCATGACAGTTAAGATAGACCGCTCGCCGATAAATGGATCACGCCCGTGCGCCACCAATAAATTGTCGAGTATCAGCATATCGCCCTTTTTCCAGGCAAAGCTCACCATGTTGTCATAAAACGCCGCCCGCAAATCTTGCTGAACGGAGAGCTCGATCGGCTTTCGGCTTTTTCCCCAGGCAGCACCGTAAGGCACTTCATCGATAGCCATGGCACAGACCTCCTCGACGACTTCGGGCTTTAGGGCCGAAGATAGACCCTCAAAGGAGGGCGACAAGATCTTCTTGTTGCCCGAGTAAAATGACGACGTCAGGGCGTGATTGAAAAACAGTTTTTCCCGCGTTTGGGGATGGTGTACGGTTCCCTGCGAGACATTCACGGTTTTAAAATCACGCTCCGCAGTCCAATGAAATTCAAAACCGTTGGCGCGGCAAAATTTTTCGGCGGCGGCCGGGTCGGAGGATTCAAACGCCTCTTGCCAGGTCGGGAATACTCCCTGATAGGCCTGGTTTTTGTAAGCCCTTAGGTAACACACGCCTTCCTGATCGAATTTGCCGAGCAACTTTTTATCAAGGTTTTTCAACAGGCCCCGCCCATAGGAGATGGGGGTGTTACCCCCATAGGGTGAGGGTTGTTCGCAGTAAAAACTAATAAACAGCGGCCAAGTCCGCAAATACGACATTTCAAAGTGCTGAGGCAAACCGCCCACGCGTGGAAACAGCGTGGACACAAAAGTCTTCTCGGAGACCTTGTTTCGCCGTGACATGCCACCGGCGTAGCTTTCAATGAGGTTTTCTGAACCGAATAGACCTTCCATTGCCGCCTGAAAATCGGCGGTTTTGTTGGCAAAGTTTCTTAGCAAAAGCCCCCCGTGGCGGGTGAGATCCGCGCGCAATTCAGGCTTGTTGGCCGTCACCCACTCCTTCAATCCAATCGAACCGGACTCACGTGGCTCGACCACTTTTAGGAAACCCTGGCGCGGCTCGAGAAAATGTTCAAAAACTTCGGTGGCGGGTAAAACCCGGGCGGCATTGGACACTTTGGACCTCCCCCAATGCTCATCCTATCGGACAAATTTCCCTAGGAATTGATCACTTCGGGAAGTCAATTTCAGCGTGAGTGAGTGGTATCGAGGCGCACGCAAAACGTCGTGCCCTGGCCAGGCCGTGATTCAATACGAATCGAACCGCCAATTTGTGCCACCAGCTTCCGTACGATATCCATTCCTAGGCCTCGACCTGAAAGTTCGGTGGCCTCGACTTTGGACGAAAACCCCGGTTTGAAAATCAAGTCGATTTTATCCTTAATTGTAAAACCCGTTAGTTCCGTCGCCGACACCAAACCTTTACGCAATGCAATATTGGCTAAGATTTCGGGGTCCAAACCCCGACCATCGTCGCGAAATTCGATTTGAACGTGGTCCTCGTCCTCAGACCGCAATTCGATTTCAATGCGGCCCGTTTCCGCCTTGCCGGCCTGGATTCGCTCCGCTGGCGCCTCAATACCGTGGTCAATTGCGTTGCGGATTATATGCACTCCCAAGTCCTGTAACGCCTCAACCTGCCTGCGACTCAAAAACACATCATCGCCGCTCACCTCAAAGGCTACTTTTTTGCCTAAATTCGCGGCCACGTCATTGACCATGTTTGCAAAGCGAACAAGCACCGGCTTAGTGGACACATCCAGCAAGCGGCTAAAGGATTTCTTAATTTCAGCAGTGACCGCGTCACTTGCCGCCGGTATGCGCTGAATAGCCCGGGCAAGGACATTTATATTCTGCTCAAACACTTCCACCGAGCGCACCATTTGCGATCTTCGCCGATCGTCAGCTTCGTTGTCGAATATTGAAACGGTCTGAAGTAGATCCAAATAAATTATAAACTTTGAAATGGCTCTATTTTGCTTGGCTTGCAAAAATCTGTGTACCGACGGCAGCACTCTCACGGTTTCCTGCTGCATTTCCGGCGACTCCAAATCTCCAAACATTAATTGTTTACGTATAGCGGAGGCGGTGGCCACGGGTTCCGCGGCCTGTATCGCCAAGTGCCTTTGCGCAGCGGCAAGAATGTTCGCGACCACAGCCGGCGAAAATCCCTGCTCGTGCATAGTGGTTTTAAGAGCGGAGATCGGACGCCCCGGTTCCTCCCCAGAGAATGTTGCCTGGATCTGCACTAAATGGCCCACGTAAGCCCATAGATCATCCACCATCGAACCACACTGCTTCGACCAGCTTGCCGGCGTTGCCTCCGCCATTTGGTTGAGTGCGAATTTGGCCAAATACTGTAAAAACAAACAGCTTCTGGCATTGAATTTCTTGCAGCACAGAGCCATCGCTTCCTTCGCGGGCGCCTGGTCCGAGCTCGACGTGGACTTTTCTATCGCCTGCTGAAAGTGGCAAGCCTCCATAAAAATTTCGCTGAGAGAAGCCTCCGTCATGGGTTCGGAGCTAAAAAGCTTAGATGCCCAAAACTGGCTGCGCGCCAATGGGCAAATTTTCACCAATAGCTCACGATAGGCCGCAGGCCGGCGAAGAGCCGGAGGTGTGACCAGTATACCCTGTAAGGTCGCCTCTAAAGGCCCGAGGGCCGCCAGCAAATCCTCAGCTCCCAAACTCCGCAAATTCTGCAGTGCGGACAAAAGGTCCAACTCTATCGGCGCGAGCTTTGTACCGCTGAGAAAATTTTCGGCGGAGTCCAGATATTCGAGCAAATCGGAAACCATTCCCGCTTCAAAACGCGACTTAACGCCCAGCACTTTTTTTGCAGTCTGAGAATATGCCTGAACGATGTCTTCCAGCGAATGGAGTAAACCGACTATCGCGATCTGACTGGACAGCAAGTCGTCGGTTCCAGGTGCGAGGTGGCCTTTGAGCGCTAGCACCTTGGTTTCCACCTCATGCACCAAGCGTGAAATTCCGGACAGGCCCAACAAGCGCGAATTGCCCTTTAAAGTGTGCAAGGCGCGCATCAAATGGCCGAAGGCGTCTTCTTGCCGCGCCAGATTCAGAGTCTGAAGACGGCACTCGCGTAACAACACTTGCGTGTGGGCAAAGAAATCGCGATTGACCTCCTGGCTATTGGCCGAGAGATATTGGATCATTTCAATTTCCTTGCGGCCTTTGCTGAGCTGTAACTCAAGCTTTTCAAGCTCGGTGACATCGTCCACGACAAACATAATCTTTTCCAATTTCCCATCTTCCCAAATGGGACAATAGGAAACGTGAAACACGCGCGAGCCCGAGAGCACGCGATGCGGAAAGGCGTGGCAAACCAAATCCCACTGCAAGTCGTCTTCGCCGTAGACCGTTGCTAACGCGTTGTGAATCTGAGAGTACGCTTCACTGTCCTCTTGCAAATCCTTGAAGAGAGTTTGAAAGACGGTTTTACCGACAATATTTTCCTCAAACAAAGCTGTGGAAAAGCGTGAAACCGGATCGACCACCTTGAGATCACTGGTCACCGAAAAGACCGCCTGGCGCATGTTGTCCAGTAAACTCTTCACCTGGGCGGTTTCGTTTTGCACGGCCTCGAGAAATGACATCGTATTCATGCCGCCGGCGATCTGGCTGGTGATATTTGAAAACATGGCGTCGAACTCTTCGTCGACCTGTACACGTTGGTGGATGGTGGCATTTTCTTTGGAGTTACCAACCAATAGGAAACCTTTAATCAGATCCCCCTGCTTGCCAAGACTGTAGACTGAAAATTCCTGCAACCAGAACAGCGCGCGAAACTGGTCGAACTCCGGGGTGACATCGCCCTCTTTACAAGTGATTCTCGCTTCATTTCCGCTTAGTGGTTGGAGCAGCGGATGGGTCACTTGCAAAATCAAAGCTTGAATAGCGGCGATTTTTTGCTTGTCGCGATAGCCGGTCAGGCTGTGGCATTTCATGTGACCCGCGGCGAAGTCATACAAGAACAGTACCGAAATCTCGTAGTTCATAAGGTCGACCACGAAGCGTTCAGTGGCGGTTACGATTTCCTTAAACTCCAGCTTTTCATTGAAGCGGTGGCCGATCTGCGAGATTTGCGCGTAAATGGTCTTTTGCTGCGCGATCTTTTCTTGAAAGCGGAACAGGTCGCGCTGGGCGCGCGACATGTTTTCGATCTCCCAAGCCGAAGCCTTGAGCCGGGTGGTTAAACTGTGCTTTTCTTTCTCGAGATTCACCAGGCTGACGTCGCGTTGGGCAATAATCGACTCGAGCTCAGCGACTCTCTCGTCTAAGGCCTTTTCGCTCGACATATCCCTCTATTCAGTTTCGCGCGAGACGTGAAATGCTCTCGGCCCGAGAAAATCGGCGAAATGCAGGATCTTGTAAAAGTCATTGGGGTTTTGCATCTCATCTTTACCCTTGGATTGGATGACCAGGTAGGGCATGACGGATTGATGGTCGAGGCGGCGGTAGTACTGCGGGCCTTTGCAATAGTCAAAGCGCGCGTCTAGCAGCGCATTGGCGAGGGCTTCTGGTTCCAGAGAATTGATCTTGCGCGCGGTTTCAAGGATGACTTTTACCGCGACGTAGCCATAGGCGGTATAGGAAGTCGGGAGCATTCCATCAAAAGCCTTGGCGTGAGACGCATTGAACGCCTTGGCCGTGGCAAACTTATCCTGCAGCTGCCAATCATAGCTGATGCCGCCGATCACCCCTTCAAAGGAATCAGGGCCATCTTTAGCACGCTGACGCTCGGAGAAAAACGGGCAGACGACTTTCATCTTTTCACGTAAGCCGAGTTCCAAGGCTTGCGCCAGCGAATTCGATTGATCAAAACCAAAATTGTTTAGAAATAGAACATCCGGTTTGGTTTTTTCGATCTCTAGCAGATGGGGGCGAAAATCTTCGAAAGAGCCGGCTTGGTGGATCACATTGTAAACAATTTCAACGTCAATTTGTTTAGCCAGATTGAGCATCGCCTCGACGCCATATTTTGCCATGGTCGGAACATTTTGCGACAGCATGGCAATGCGCCGTCCAAAATGGCCAAAAGCATAGCGGGCGACGGCCCCGAAAGCCATATGCGCATTTACGCCTTCATGAAAGGTGTAGGGATTGCGATTGGGTTTTTCAAGAATGGCGTCTGAAACCGAAATGCCGCTGAAAAGAACGCCGCGCTTTCCACAAACACCATTGATGGCCATCATGTCCGGCGAGCCAAGGGAGCCCACAATAAAGTGCACCTTGTCTTTATCAATCAGTTCTTCCGCCTTGAGTGCGGCCATGTCCGCTTTGGTTTCATTGTCGCGCACCAAAAGTTCGGCCATCCGCCCCTCGAGGCCGCCCTCCCTATTGAACTCCTCGATGGCGAGCTTTCCGCCACGAACCTGTTCCTGCGCGTCTAGACCAAAAACCCCAGTTAGGGGAACAATATATCCAACCCGTATTGATTCTGCCATATGACCATTAAACAAGAGCGCCGCTTAGTTTTCCAATTTTTTTTAGCGGGGTCTAGGCCAATTCAGCTGCACCAGTTGCTTGCCGGAATTCTGACCGCTCAGCATGCGCAGCAACGCGGCCGGAGCGTTTTCAAGGCCCGCCAATATATCTTCACGGTACTGAAGCCTTCCGTCGCGGACCCAACCACATAAATCTTTGAGGCCCGCGGGAAACAGCGCCAGGTGGTCGAGGATTACAAAGCCTTCCATGCGCGCCCGCGCGATCAACAGCGATCTCTCCACTCGCGGACCCAGACTTTTTTCCGGGGATAACTCGTTGGCAATAGTTCCGCAAATAACGACGCGGCCTCCGGGCCTTAGTTGAGGCAAGATCGCATCCAAAGTTGCACCCCCAACATTGTCGAAGTAAATATCGACGCCGTGGGGGCAGGCCCTTTTCACCGCCGCGCCGATGCCCTCAGGCACATTCTTATAATTGATGGCCTTGCTAAAGCCATAGGCAGATTTACACAGTCGAGCTTTCTCTTCGCTGCCGGCAATGGCGACCGTACGGCAGCCGAACTGATTGGCAATTTGTCCGGCCGCACTTCCGACGGAGCCGGCCGCCGTGGAAACCACCACGACCTCGCCAGCCTTTGGTCGTCCGACGTGCAAAAGGCCGTACCACGCCGAGAGGCCACTGGTGCCGAGCACGCCCAAGTGCAGTGGCAGCGGGAATTCTGAAACGTCGACAGTCCGCACGTCTTGACCGTCTGAAAGCGCGTACTCCTGCCAGCCAAACTGGCCGACCACGTGCATACCCTCAGTAAAATCGGGATGGCGCGAGGTCACAACCCGGCCCGCGGAAAAACTGCGAATGACTCCTCCCAAGGGGACCGGGCTCGAATGATTTTTATTCTCGTGAATGTAAGAACGAGTGACAGGCTCAATCGATAAGAAAAGATTCTGGACTAAGAACTCAGCGGGGCCCGGGACCGGGGTGGGAGCGGTGCTCAAAGCAAAATTTTCCAATGTCGGATGCGACTGAGGTCTGGATTTCAGCGTGATCTGGCGGTTAGGTTCGGTCATTGAAGCCTTGCTTGGCGAGATTTTTAACATATCGTCCGTACAATATATCGCGCGCAACGTCCTCGCCGCCTTCGACGATCGAGATGTGGCGAATATCGCTCATCAGTCGAAACATCAAAGACTCGTTACTGTAACCGGTGCCCCCGAACATTTCCGATCCGGTGCTTGCAATATGCCAAGCCATTTGACCACAGAGCAACTTGGCGACAATCGCGGATTTCACTATTCCGGTGCGCACAAACAATTCCTTGGCGTTGGGAGCCGCAAACATGGTGTCGTAATCCTCGGCTGCCACCCGGCACATGGTATTCATCGTCTCGATTTCCATTTCCATTTGCCCCAATTTGGCGGCAAAAACGGGGTTCTCAAGCATCACGCTGCCCTTGAGAATTTTATTTTTGCCATAGTCCAGCGCTAGATCGCGAATTCGGCGACCCATTCCGATGCCAGTGGCGGCAATTAAAATGCGGCTGGCATTGAGCGCCACTTCCAACACGCGTAAACCGTTGCCCTCGATCATGTTTTCGACCGGTACTTCACAGTTCACGAATTGAATGCCGTAAACATTGCACGATTTGAGGCCGATTAAATTCCAGCGCTTTTCAAAAATCATTCCCGGCGTACCCTTTGGAACAATCACCGCGGTAAAGCCTTCGTCGTCGGGGAGCTTGGCCACTACGACTACAAAGTCAGCGAACGCCGAACTGGTGGAAAAGGCCTTGCGACCATTGAGGACGCACTTCGTCCCGCTCGGCGTGCACACCGTACTCATGCCTAGAAGTTCACTTCCACAGCCGATCTCGCTGGCCGCGAGCGCACTAAAGCCGCCGGTTTTTACCAGGGGGACTAGGAAGTTTTGCTGTTGTTGTTTAGTTCCGAAAATCTCCAGCAGCCTCGAACTCAAGATGGCCGTCAATGCCGCACTGGCAATTCCACACTCGGCATAGGCGAGTTTGGCGATAACTTGCACGCTATCTTTGAGCGAGAATCCCCGTCCGCCGAACTCTTGACCGATCCACCAATTGCACAGGCCTCCGCGGCAGAACCATTCAAACACCGGCGACGGAAGGCTGGGATCGGAACTCAAAGACGGACTCTCCCCCATCATGTTTTCCGCGATAAATGCGTCTATGGCCTTTTCAAATTCGGAATCCATACTGTTCCTTTCCACCGCATCAGACGGCGAGCAATCCCTTGCCGGTTGGATTGAGCATGATCGAAATTATGGCCTCAATCAACTCGGCTTTTGCGTTGTTCATAAAAAAGTGGTCACCTTGAAATTGACGAAAGCTAAAGTCGCGCTGGGTGTGCTGTTGCCAGCCCATCATAATCTCCTGGCTGGCCCATGCATCGCCACGGCCACCAAAAGCTGCGATTGAAAAATCAAACGGCG
>JANXMF010000242.1 GCA_025354795.1 Pseudobdellovibrionaceae bacterium | reverse complement strand
TTCCCGGCTTTCAGCACCTGAACTTGCGATGCATAATCCGCACTGGTGGCGCAAGGTACTCCGATAGCGGGCGCATTCGGCGGTACCAATTCCAGGGACATACGCTCCCAGCGCTGGGGAGCGGATTTCTACACCCTAGGTGCCATCTGCTAGTGTTGCTCGATGTCTTACTTCTTGCGGATCGTCAAATTTGAACGTAAACGTTGAGAAAACGCGCACTATTAAAAAATAATGAGGATCTTTCTTGTTCGACCAATATCTGACCGCGAATGACGCTCCTTCCGCTGGTCGCTCCGTCTTAGCAGCTCTTCTTGCGAAAATCGAAAATCGCAGCGCTGTGGTGGGCGTGGTTGGTCTTGGTTATGTGGGCCTGCCGTTTGCGGTCGAAAAGGGCAAAGTGGGTTACAAGGTTATCGGCATCGATCAAAGTGCGGACCGGGTGGCTCGACTCAATCGCGGTGAGAATTATATTCCTGACGTGAAAGATGCCGAACTCAAGACATTGGTGGCGGATGGGATCATTCGTGCGGTCAGCGGTTATGAAATCGTTCCTGAGTTGGATGTGATCGTGATTGCGGTGCCCACACCGCTGACCAAAAACCTAGTTCCGGATCTGCAATACGTGGAAAATGTGACACGCGAGTTGGCTAAATATCTTAGACCTGGCCAATTGGTCAGTCTCGAGTCCACTACCTATCCCGGCACCACCGACGAAATCATGCGTCCCGTCCTTGAGCAAACCGGCCTAAAAGTGGATCAGGATTTTTTTCTTGCGCACTCCCCGGAACGTGTCGACCCGGGCAATACTCGTTACTCCACCAAGAATACCAATAAAATCGTTGGCGGAGTCGGCCCGCGCTCGCTTGAAGTCGCGGTGGCGTTTTATCGTCAGACCATCGATCAAGTGGTGCCGGTGTCGAGTGCTAAGGCCGCGGAGTTGGTCAAGGTTTTCGAGAATACCTTTCGCGCGGTCAATATCGCGCTGGTGAACGAGATGATGCTGCTGTGTGATCGCATGGGTCTCAATGTGTGGGAAGTGCTCGAGGCCGCCTTCACGAAACCATTTGGGATTATGCCATTTTTTCCTGGTCCTGGCGTCGGCGGCCACTGCATTCCGCTCGACCCGCATTATCTCGAGTGGAAAGCCAAGGAATATAATTTTAACACGCATTTTATCGCCCTTGCCGGTGAGATCAATCGTAAGATGCCGGAGTTCGTGGTGGATAAAGCCACGCGCACGCTCAATCGCCTGGGCGTGGCGACCACTAACGCCAGAGTTTTAGTCCTGGGCGTGGCGTACAAAAAAGATCTCGATGACTGCCGCGAATCTCCCGCCATTGCTGTGATCGAGCGCTTGCAAAAAATTTGTCACAGCGTGGACTATCACGACCCATTTGTCGCGGAGTTCAGCGAGCATGGCGTGAACATGAAGAGCGTGCCGTTAAGGGAAGACCGAGTAGCGAACGCTGATTTAGTGGTGATTACCACCGACCATTCGCAGGTGGACTATGCTTGGGTCGTATCCCACGCGCGCCACCTCCTCGACACCCGCAATGCTACTCGCAATGTTAAACATCAACGAGAAAAGATAACCTTACTATGATGAAAATTGGGGTGATCGGAGCCGGCGGCTGGGGCAAAAATTTAGTGCGGAATTTCCATGAACTGGGAGTGCTCGCGGCCATCGCAGAGACCCATCCAACCCACAGCTTGCAAATGAAAACGCTTTACCCTGAAGTCGCGGTGTACACCGACTACCGCGAGCTCTTGCGCTCCGATGTGTCCGCGATCGCGATTGCCACTCCGGTCCCCACCCATTTCGAAATCGCCCGCGATGTTTTGTTGGCGGGCAAAGATGTGCTGGTTGAAAAGCCCCTCACGCTGGCCACCGTTCAGGCCGAAGAGCTGGTGCAGCTCGCGGAAAGGATGAATTGCATTTTCATGGTCGGACACTTGCTGTTGTTTCAGCCGGCCATTCGTGTGATCAAAGAAACCATCGACAGCGGCATGATCGGTGACATCCACAGCCTGCATCAAGAGCGCTTGAGCCTCGGCAAAGCCCGGGCGGTCGAAAACGCACTCTGGAGTCTTGGCGTACATGACGTCGCGGTCTTACTTTACCTCGCGGGCGAGCGCCCCACCCGCATTGAAGTGGCCGGGCAGCGCGCGCTCCAGGCGACGATCGAAGACGATGTCTATCTGCATTTGGATTTTGCCGGACGCTTCAAAGCGCACCTGCATTCCTCATGGCTGTGGCCTGAAAAGCGTCGCTCGCTAACTGTCGTTGGTTCCAAAGCGATGTTGGTGTTCGACGAACTCGCGCAGAAAGTAACGCTTCATCAGAAAACCATTGGCGCGGATTTGCAGAGTGTCGATCTTGGCTCGACGTTGCTCTATCAAGGCTCGAGCGAACCGCTGCGATTGGAACTTGAGCATTTTCTTGCCTGTATTGAAGAGCGCAAGGGTCCGCTCGCATGTGGCAAGAGTGCGGTGAGCGTGGTGCGGGTACTGGAAGAAGCTTCGCGGCAGCTCGAGCGCCAGGCCTCGGAATGCGGTGTTTAACGCAAAGCGCGCGCCCGGCTAGGTCTTTACTTCGCGAAGGTAGTATATCTATAAGGAACATCAGTGAAAAAAGTACTGATCACAGGCGGCGCCGGTTTTATTGGCAGCCATTTTGTCGAACTCTGTTTGCGGCAGGGGTGCCAGGTATTGGTGCTAGATCTGCTCACCTATGCTGGCAATCACGCTAATCTCGCGCATTTGACGGGTCCGTTTGACCTGATGGTGGGCGATATCGGCGATGCGGAGCGAGTGCGCCAGCTGCTAGAGGATTTTCGTCCCGACGCGGTTTTTAATTTCGCCGCTGAATCGCATGTCGATCGTTCGATCGCAGGACCAGCCGCATTTTTGCACACGAACATTATGGGTACCTACGTACTGCTTGAAGAGGCGCTCAAGTATTGGCGAATGCGTCCTGAGCTGAGAGATTTCCGCTTTGTGCAGATTTCAACCGACGAAGTTTTTGGGGCACTTGGTGCTGAAGGATTTTTCACCGAGCAGAGCCCTTATCAGCCCAATTCTCCTTACTCCGCCAGCAAGGCCGCGGCCGATCACTTGGTGCGAGCGTGGCATCACACCTACGGGCTGCCCACACTGACCACCCATTGTTCGAACAACTATGGACCGCGCCAATATCCCGAAAAACTAATTCCGTTTATGATCAAGAGCGCGCTGGCGGGAAAACCGCTGGGCGTTTACGGCAACGGTTCCAATGTGCGCGATTGGATTCACGTCAAAGATCATTGTCTTGGTTTGTGGCAGGCCTATAAAAAAGGCGAAGCGGGAGCGAACTATTGTTTTAGCGGGCACGCGGAACGCACCAATTTGGACGTGGTGAAAAGTTTGTGCGCCTGTTTGGATGAGATTGCTCCCCGCGCCGGTGGCGGGAGTTATTCTTCGTTGATTACTTTTGTCACCGATCGCCTTGGGCATGATTG
Source organism: Pseudobdellovibrionaceae bacterium (assembly GCA_025354795.1). Lineage (GTDB taxonomy): Bacteria > Bdellovibrionota > Bdellovibrionia > Bdellovibrionales > UBA1609 > JALHOQ01. Next base: position 8,858 of record JANXMF010000242.1, on the reverse strand, counting down.
GCGTTATGCCATTGATGATTCGTGCGCGCGGCAGAAGCTGGATTTCAAGCGGCGCCATTTGAATTTTGCGGACGGGCTGCGCGACACGGTTAGGTGGTACGTCGGTGAGCGCTCACCGCAACTGGAGGTTGAGTTGTGAAGGGAATTTTACTCGCCGGCGGTAGCGGTTCGCGGCTTTATCCGTTGACTCAATCGATTAGCAAGCAGCTGCTCCCGGTTTACGACAAGCCGACGATTTACTATCCGCTTTCGACCCTCATGCTGGCCGGCATCCGTGATATTTTGATTATCAGCACGCCGCGGGATGTGCCACTGATCGAAGCTTTGCTCGGGAATGGCGAACGCCTTGGCTTGCGTCTAAGCTACGCCGCCCAAGCGCGACCAGAGGGGATTCCCCAGGCTTTCTTGCTCGGCGAAAAATTTATCGGCGATTCACCGGTGTGTTTGGTCTTGGGCGACAATATTTTTTACGGCAATGAACTCGGAGAAATTCTCAAAAAGGGTGCCCAATTAAAATCCGGCGCGCAGATTTTTGCCTATTACGTGAATGACCCGGAGAATTTCGGCGTGGTTGAAATCGGTGCGGATGGCAAAGTTTTGCGTCTAACTGAAAAACCTAAGGAACCTGCCTCCAATTGGGCGGTCACGGGTCTCTATTTCTACGACTCGCAGGTGGTCCGCTTGACTAGGACGCTGCAGCCCTCGGCACGCGGAGAACTGGAAATCACCGATCTAAATAACCTATATTTACATGGCGACCAGCTGAGTGTGCGCCTGTTCGGACGTGGTTTTGCGTGGCTTGACACCGGCAATCACGATTCACTTTTAACCAGTGCCCAGTTTGTGCAGACGATCGAGAAACGTCAGGGTCTCAAAATTGCATGTATTGAGGAAATCGCATTCCGCCAGGGCTTTATTGATGCCGAAAAGATGCGCGAGTTGGCGGCAGAACTTTCCTCCACGACCTATGGCGCTTATTTGCTCCGAGTGGTGCAAGAGACGGTCCGCTGGTAGAAACGCTGTGACACCTAGAATTATGTCCGGGATCTCGTCCCTGCGGTTGACACCCCATTCCAGCAAACATTAGAATGAACCTGCATTTCACTCACAAAGGACACGAATTGACTCAGGTAGTGCGTGCCATTCAGGACACTCCGCGAAGAATCGCCAAGAAGATTCTTCCCAACGATGCTTACCAACAGTTGAAGACGTGGCGTGAGTATTTCAAAAGCAAGCCGCCCATGGTGGATACGCCACTAAACAAGGTCGATTTATTCTTAAGTTTTTCCACCCACTGCAATTACGCTTGCGTGTTTTGCAATCGTGAAATTGAAAAGCGCATCGTCAAATTAAAGGACATTCGCGATATTGACGAACTAGTCACCCATGTGAAAATGGTCGACATTACCGGCTATGGGGATGTGACCACGCATCCGGAATTTCCTGAGATTTTAAAAACCTTCACGGATCGCAAAGTGCCTATCCGCTTTGTCACTAACGGTTCCTTGATCAAGGGTGACCGCCTGGAAGCAGTGCTCAGCTCAACCATCGACAATATGGTGATCTCGGTGAATTCGTTAAATCCTGAGACCTACAGTTTTCTGCACAATTCCAAGGTGAAGCTGGAAACCGTGCTGGAAAATATTGAAAATCTTTTTGCCCGCAAACCGGGTTTCCGCATCATCTTTTCGTTCGTGATCAATTCGCACAATTTTAAGGAGATTCGCAATTTCATTGATTTCGGCAAGAAGTACGGTGCGACGGTGAACTGTATGGGCCTGACACCCACACTGGTGTCAATGTATCCGCCAAGTCTTGAAATCGAAAACAATAAGGAAAATCGCGCTTATTTGGAAGAGCTGCGCGAGTACGCGGCCGCACAGGGTGTGAACGCTTCGATTTTGAAATTGGACAATCAGTCAACTACGCAAAAGCGTATCGAACCGAAGCGCCTCGCAGAGATTATCAAAGGCTGCGACTGGGTTTACACCAAAACCTTTATTGAAACCGACGGGACGGTCAAACCGTGCTGTTGGTCCCAAGTCACGCTAGGCGATATCAAGACCCAGAGTTTCGACGAGATCTGGCACGGTGAAAAGTATGAAGAGCTGCGCACCTTGGTCAAACAAGGTAGTCCCAAGCATTGCAGCAAGTGTCGCCGCTTAGGCTGATCCGATGAGGCTCCTCCTTGTCGCTATGCCTGAGAGTATTCATACCGCGCGTTGGATCGAGCAACTCCTCGATCAGGGTTGGACGATTTATTTATTTCCGAGCAATCTTTATTTTTCCGCCCATCCGCAGTTGCGGAGCAAGGAAGACGTTCGCTACGCCTGGGCGCGGATTTTTGGCGTCAAGCTCAGGCCTGGGAAGCTTCACATTTGTGGTGTTCCTGATTTTGGCATTCGTTCGCCGCTGACCGGTCGGCGGCTTGGCAATTTTATCGCGCATTTGCTCGATCGCAATCTGCCATTTCACAAGCTGCACTTCCGCTGGGTGGTGCGGCGCTTTAAACCGGATTTGATTCACTCGCTGGAATTCCAAAAGGCCGGGCATATGTGCCTTGACGCCAAAAAGGCGCTCGCACGTTTCCCGCGTTGGCTTGCGACCAATTGGGGCAGTGATGTAATGCTGTTTGGTCGATTGGCGTGGACCGCGGATGTGGTGCGCGCGATCCTCGGCAACTGTGATCTCTATAGCTGTGAATGCGAGCGCGATGTGGAGTTGGCGCGCAGTCTAGGTTTTAAAGGCCAGATCTGGCCCGTGCTCCCCAACACCGGCGGTTTCAATTTGCAAGAAACTCGCTCGATTCGGGCGCGCTATGAAGGGCAACCCCGGCGCTTGATAATGATCAAAGGCTACAGTAGCTGGTCGGGCCGCGCGATTTTTGTGATTGAGGCGCTCAAGCGCTGCCATGAAGCTCTCAAAGGTTATCGTCTGATGTTGTTTTCCTGGAGCGACGACGCGCGGATTGCCATGGAGCTGGCTAAACAAGATTACGGTATTGACTATGATCTGGTGCCGAAGTCTTCATCGCATAGTGAAATTCTAGCTTATTACGCTCAGGCGCGGCTCTATGTCGGCTGCGGTATCAGCGATGGTGTGAGCACCTCGTGCCTCGAGGCGTTGGCGATGGGCGCGTTTCCGATTCAATCCAACACGGCTTGTTGCCACGAATGGTTTCGCGATGGCGAAAGCGGATTTGTGGTGGACCCCATGAATATTGAAGCGTTGGCGGAGCGTATTCAGCAGGCTTTGCGCGACGATCAACTGTGCGAACGCGCGCGCGTAATTAATGACAAAGTCATTGGTGAGCGTTTAGATGAAGAGACAGTGCGTCCACGGGTGATCGCGAATTATCTTGGCTCCGTGATGAAATAAAATTTACCGGCAACTGCTACAGTAGCCCGTCCGTTTGCGTTTTTCGTCAAAGAGGTTTACGGCGAATCCATAAGCTGCCGCTATTTGCCCAATTCTCCGCCAATTTAAATTTGGGAAAGCTCGCGCAAAAGACATTCATGTGTTCCTCTTGAATAAATGCCATCGCCAAAACAATTTCAAATTCCTTATTGCACGCTAAAAATGCCTGCAGCAAATAGCTTTCGTTCCAAAACATGCGAAACTTGGGGTTGGTGGCATAAACCTGGGGATACTCGTAAGGCATGGGAATGTCATGAAAGTGAATGATCACGCCGGGCTTGAGCAGGGGCAGCACTTCGAGAATCAGGAAGTTTACATCGCTGCCTACTTTGGTCACGTGGCTTGAATCGATAAACAAAACGTCGCCGGCCTCGAGGGCGGTAAACATTTTCGGATCACAAAGTTCCACGCGCTGATCGAGCAGGCGCGAGAGACCTTTGAGACCATCGCGAATGATGTCGCGCGGGTAGGGATCGATAATGGTGTAATCCGTTGCGAGGCCGTCGTGCAGGTTCAGCGCCAAAGCCTTGGCAATCACCAGCGAAGAATTGCCGCTTCCCACTTCGATCACGCGCTTTGGTTTTGAGTCGCGCAAAATGGTGTGCAGCCCTGCGGCGCAGCCAAAGCCAAATGAATTGTTGTGGGTGTAAAACTCGTGGCGGTTCGCCGTCGCATGCATCGGCCAGTCACACTCTTCGCCGTAAGCTTTGCCGAGCCGCCGCAGTTCCGCGAGCTGAGCATCGGGGCGGAAATCGATTCCTGCCATCGCGCTCTTTTTTTGCCAGATACCGCGCTGTTTTAGATCTTCGATATCGGGAACGGGAGAATAAAAATGCACCATCATGGGCAACGCCCCGTGCTTGAGACACTCGTCGGTGGTGGCGCCAGTCTCCGCCATGATGCGCACGATCCTGGCCATCAAATGCGGCTTGCTGCGCAACAATTTTTGCGCCACTCGGCTGCGCAAACGAATGGGAAGGCCTTTAATTCGGCGCGCGACTTTGGCGGTCAATTCGGTGGCAGTCATAGTCTCCCTTTCGCTGGTCGGGCGATTGTAAATGACGCGAGATTGGAGTCAATTTGCTTAATTGACGCTCAGGGCCGAGTTTGATAGCGTGGCGTATCTATGAATGAATTTCGCCCGCCCGTTTCCATTGTCATTCCGGTTTACAATGGCGCGAATTTCCTGCGTCAGGCCATCGAGAGTGCGCTGGCACAGGACTACGCCCCGCTCGAAATTGTGGTCGTGAACGATGGCTCCACCGATGGTGGCAAGACTCGTGAGGTGGCGAAATCTTTTGGTGAGCGCATTCGCTATTTCGAAAAGCCCAACGGTGGTGTCGCCACCGCGCTCAATTTGGGCATCAAAGAAATGACCGGTCAGTATTTCAGTTGGCTGAGTCACGACGATATGTACGAGGAAAGCAAAATCAGCAAGCAGGTGCAGCTGTTGGGGGCGGTGGCAGAGCCGCTAAACACCGTGGTCTATTGTGATTGGAAGACCATCGATAAAGACGGCTATCCCGTTGCCAGGACGGGCTTTGCCGGTGTCTACCCAGCGGAAAAATTAGAGCGACCGATTTTTGCCTTGGTGACCGGCCTGCTGCATGGGTGTGCACTGCTCGTGCCCAAGCGTTTGCTCGAAGCGGTCGACGGCTTTGATCCCAAGCTTCGCACCACTCAGGATATGGATTGTTGGCATAAGATTTTCAAAATCGCCCAAGTCGCCTGCGTGCCGGAAATGCTGGTGCGGTCACGCATCCATCCCGAACAGGATTCCAAAAAAATCACATCACATTCTTCCGAGTCGGATCACTTGTGGTTGCGGATTTTTCGCTCCTTGAGTGTGGAGGATATGATTTTCATTGCGGGCAGCGAGCGCTCCTATTTGCTCGGTGCCGCGCAGTTTTTCAAACGTGGGCAGTTCAACCAAGCCCATTTAGTAGCCCTTCAGCGCTTAGGTCGCCTACCCGAGCTTCCGCGCCTTGGAGTGCGCATAAAGTCGTGTGCAAATCTCGCGGACCTAGAGTCCAGTCTGCGTTCGTTGCACGAGTCCGCGGCGGAAATGGCGCGGGTTTTTATTGTCGATGGTGAGAAATTCGAGGCTGAACTGCGCCGTCAGTTTGCGACGCTGCCCTTGGTTTTTATCGGCGCCAAGGCGACTGAGCGGCTGTTGCAAAGCGGAGTCGAATTCTTATTTTTTATGAATGGCGGCTCGGTTTTTTCACCCGGAAAAATAGCGGAGCAATCAGCCGCCGCCAATCTGGCCGGGGCCGATTGGTGCCTCAGTTCGACCATTCTAAATTACCCGGATGGCACTCACGATTTTTGGTCGGCGCATCCCGACGCCGCTTTGAACATGGTTATGGCGGGCCTTATGCTTCGCGTGTCCGCGCCGGGATTTGCCGAGGCACTTCACAGCGAAGCGGACCTACGCGGCTTTTTGGCGGCGCGCCCCGGAATTTGCCTCTATCGTCCTTTAGCAGAAATTTTCGCAGCCCGCACGTTTGAGGCACCGCGCTCGGAGCGCCAAATGTACCGCCAGGTGCGCTCGCGAGTGAGTTGGATTTATAAACGCTCAGGCCTTATTTATTTGCGCGAGTGGAGCCGCAACCGCGCCGGAGTTTGATCAGGATGCGCCGCGCTAGAGGCCCTGGCCGGTGACAGCCGCTGTCTGAGAAGGTTAGATATGCGGACTGTGACACAATCAACATTTGCTAGCGAAGTCGTAATCTCGAGTCGCCGCACTCGAAGTCAGATTTTCTCCGATTTTTGGAGACTTAAAGAGCTTCTGTGGGCGCTCACCTGGCGCAATATTCATGTGCGCTACAAGCAAACCGCGATGGGCATTTTGTGGGTGTTGATCCGGCCACTGATGATGGTGGGAATTTACACCGCCATCTTCGGTTGGGTGGCCAAATTGCCGAGCATCAACGGTATGCCCTATTCGGTGATGGTCTTGTCGGGCCTGGTGGTGTGGATTTTCGTTGCCCAAACTATCGCCGCGAGTGCCGGGAGTTTTCATTCGGATTCGGCGATTGTCAGCAAAGTCTATCTACCGCGCCTGTTTATACCGTTAAGCCATGTCCTCGCAGGCCTAGTCGACTTTTTAGTGACGCTGGTGTTTTTGTGCGGCCTGATGCTTTACAAGCACGTGGCGTTTTCATCACATCTGTGGGCGCTCGCGGGCGTGCTATTTTTTATGATTTTCTTGGCTTTTGGTGTTGGCTTGTTGCTGGCGGCATTGACACTCAAATACAGCGACGTCCAGCATGTCACCCCATTTCTGCTGCAGCTAGGATTTTACGCGGCTCCTATTGTTTACAATAGTCAGATTGTGCCGCGCGAGTATCATTGGCTTTATTACTTAAATCCGATGGCGGGTTTGGTGGACAGCTTGCGCTGGAGTTTGCTCGGGCAACCGCTCGAAGTGTTTTTTGTGCTCGAGTCGGTCGCGATGTGTTTGCTAATATTCATTTTGGGCGTGCTGTTATTTCGCGCCATTGAACCAGTGATGATCGACCAGCTGTGAGGCCCCTCAACGTCCTGATGATCGGCAACGCCCATTTTGCCCGGCATTTGTGCTTGGCACTGGCGCCGCAGGTGGAGAGTCGCTTTTTCGACACCAGCGGCTCGAAGCGTGAGCTTTTGAGTTACCTGTGGCATTTGCCCAGAGCCGACGTGGTTTTTTCCGAGTGCGCTTCCTTGCGCGGCGGAGGTGCTCTCAAGGCGGCGTGCCTCTTCAATAAACCTATCGTGCAGGAGTTTATGGGTTCGGACGTCACCACGGCGATCGCAGACGTTCGGCATGGAAGGGTGAATGCGAAGCTACGGCGTCTCTCGACTTTTATCTGTAATGCCCCTTGGCTCCAAGACGAATTGTCGAACCATGGCATCGTTTCCACTGTGATTCCCGACTACGTCGGCGGGGTGGGTGAATCCGCGCTCCCACTGCCGGCGGTGTTCTCTGTGCTTTCCTATGTGCCGGACAACAAAGAAGATCATTACGGAATGGATATGATCGTCGAAGCGGCACGGGCGTTGCCGCAAATTCCGTTTCGCGTGGTCGGACTCAAGCAAAGCCGCTGGTCGATTCCAAACAATATGATTTGCCTCGGAATGGTGGACGAGCGCGCGCTGGAGCGCGAGATGCAAAGTGCCACAGTGTACTTGCGCCTCACCCGACACGATGGGCTCAGTCAGACAGTGGTCCAAGCGTTGGGCATGGGGCGCTGGGTGATTCGCAGTCAGCCGATGGAGGGCACGTTTTTTTCCTGCTCCTCAGCTGTGACAATCGAACACCTCACTCGGTTATTCGCGCAGTTTCAAGCTCAAACTCTAAGCGAAAATAGCGCCGGTCACGCTTTCGTCAAACGCATGTATGACCGGGAAACCGTGGTGGGTAGCTTGGTCGCGGTTATGCGAGCTGCGGCAGCCGCGAAGTCTCCATAAATGCAAAGCGTCAAACGGCCCTGGGCGCAGACAGTGGGGTCCGTCCTGGGTTAGATTTTGCAAATATGACCCTATCGCCGAGTGATCTGTGGATTTAGCCTTAACTGCGCGCCAAATCGGTAAGCGCTATTTCATTCGCGGTGAACAGTCGCGGGTGCGGCCGCTTTTGCGCGAGGTCATCACCAATCGTCTGCGCCATCCGTTTCGCCGGACTAAGCAAAGCCAACAGACGGAATTCTGGGCCATGCGTGACTTTGACCTCGACGTCAAAGTGGGTGAGCGCGTGGCGATTATCGGGCCAAATGGCGCCGGGAAGTCGACACTGCTGAAAGTGTTTAGTCGGCTAACGCAACCCACCGAAGGTGAAGCGCGGGTGCGCGGACGCATGGCAAGTCTGCTGGAAGTCAATACCGGGTTTCATCCCTCGCTCACTGGGCGCGAAAATATTTATTTAAAAGCCGCCATTCACGGTATGCCACGCAGTGAAGTGCGCAGGCGTTTTGACGAGATCGTGGATTTTTCTGGGGTGGAAAAATTCTTGGAAGTCCCGGTGAAGTACTACTCCTCGGGAATGTATGTGCGCCTGGGTTTTTCGATCGCCGCCCACCTCGAGCCGGACATCATGGTGGTGGACGAAGTTTTAGCCGTGGGCGATGCCAACTTTCAACAGAAGTGCCTGGGCAAAATGAGCGAGACGGCGCGCGAAGGACGCACGGTTTTGTTTGTCAGCCACAACATGCCGGCGGTGCGCAGCCTGTGCCAGCGCGCGGTGGTGTTGCAGGCCGGGCGCAAGGTTTTTGAAGGCAGCGCCAACAATGCCGTGAATCACTACCTCAACTCGCTCGCCATCGTGAAGGCCGAGCAGCGTTGGGACGATCCCACGCAAGCTCCCGCCAACGAACTTTTTCGCCTCAAGCGTGTGGCGATCCGCGGGGCCGACGGCGATACCAGCGGGCGCCTGCCCAATGATAAGCCGAGCGCGATTGAAA
>JANXMF010000239.1 GCA_025354795.1 Pseudobdellovibrionaceae bacterium | reverse complement strand
GCCCGGCGAGAAGATCCGCGTACTCACGGTCGCTGGGACCGGCGAGCAGGCGAATCTCTTCGGGCTCATAGGGCCGATTGTAGTGATCCGAGCGTGGATCGAGAACATTGTTCGCGAGTTCCTCCATGCTCACGCGCGGCTTTAACGACAGCGTGGTGGTGATACTCTGGGCCACAGCAAATGAACTGAATAGCAGCGCGGCCGGGACCGCCCGCATAAATCGAATTGGCATTTTTTCCTCCGTGAAATTTGGTGTGATAAACGTCTTTGCGCTTAACTCAAGTCACGCTAGCGCGACTTTGGTTCTTGATTGGCAAAAATATTTTAAGAACTGGAGAAAGGTCCAGGAGAACCGCGCCAGAATTGGCTCTTATGACATTATTCAAAGCTGTGACATAAACTAAAATTATGTAATTTATCGGGCGGACTTATCTGTTATGAGAAGCTATACAGCGAATCGTAAATAAAGCGAGGCAATAAATCACTCGGTCTCGGGCGAAGCCAAGGTGCGGGCGGGACTGTCCTTGGTCGAGGCCACGGCCTGGCGCGAGAGTTTGAGTATCGCGTTTGCGTAGTCGTGGCTATTGTTATACTTCATCAAGGCTTTGACGTGGGATTTCTTTGCCGCGCGCCAACCGCTGACGTGTAAATAGTTGGCAACGCTGGCGATCGCATCCTCGGGCTTTTCCAAATCCGCGATCTCGTCACTGTGCCGTGCCCGCGCATAGCGATTGTAACTCGAGGGCAAAAATTGTGACATTCCAAACGCGCCGGCGAAGGAACCGGCAAATCCGTCAAGAACCTTGGGATTGGAATCATGCATTTTCTGAATGGCTTTGAGTTCGCCGATGGCCCAGGCCACTCGTTTGTGCGCGCGCGTGCGGATCTCCTGGCGGTCGAGGGCTTTGAGTGTATCCGTAAACTTATGTGCGGCTTTGAACAAGTGTTGCGTCACGGCGGGGCGCTCCGCCTGCACCATATCTAGAAACACGCTGGGCACGTGAAATGCTCCCTCGTTGTCGCCAAAACGTGACTCGAGCCATAGCAAACTGGCGATGACTTCGCCGGGCACGGAGTAGCGGTCCTCGGCGTGCTCAATGGCATTTTGGTTGGCGGTCATAAATCCGCGCACGGATTTCGCGGCGTCGTCATTGATCTGCGGCCCGTGGTAGTCGGACTTTCTGAGAAAAAGTAAAGTGTTGAGCTCGAGGACTTGTAGGAATTCTTTGGTCTCATAGTGCGCGTGAAGTTTTTTGATAAACGTTTTATGTAGACCAGCCGCACTGAGTTTTTTGGCCACATACGGCCAGTCTGCTTTGAGCGCGGATTTGCCATGGGCGAGTCCACAGCTCAAGAAAATGACGAGAAACATGATTTGGCTCACGCCGCGGATCCCTTCGGGCACTCGTGGCACCCAACGGTTTATCGGGAAAACGGCGTCACGACTTTCATGCCGATAGTGAAATCGCGACCAATAGCCAGACGATCTAATTTTGAGACGGGGTCAAGCGGAAGTCTTACGTGAAGAAATTCGGCCCCCATAAGTACACCACCAACTATTTTTCCAAAATGCACTATGTCGACTATAAGGCGGGCGAGCCGCTAGTGCGCAATTGGTTTCGCCATCACATCCACCGCCACAATATTCACATTCGCGTGCGCGCGCATATTTTCAACGTGCAGGGGATTTCAAAATTTATCACTTCGGGTTTGGGCCTTGGAGTGATGCCCGATTACGTGGTGAGCAAACTGCAGAAGGACGGTGTGGACCTGCAAGCCTTCGAAGGCAAGCGGGCGCCGCTCAAAAATGATATTTGTTTGATTTTTTTGCCATTGAAGGACCGCCCGCTGAGCCATGACGCGGTGATGGGTTGTCTGCGCCAACTGCAGAAGTAATTTTGCTTAATATAACGCTTGTGATGCTGTGGCGCCCGACCTGGCACCTATTGCTAAAGAAACGCTAAGCGACCAATCTCCGATTGGTTGAATTTGCGCCGGAATAAGGCCGCATTGGATCCAATAAACTAAAGGAGATACTGTTATAGGCCACTCAACGGTTTCATCCAGCCAAACTCATCAGGCCGCCGGCCGCGCTGAATCCCCGAAATAATTTCGTAGAGCCGGGCGCTGACCGAACCGACTTCGCCCTTGTTGAGCACATGCCGGATCTCTTTATAATAAAGCTCGCCGATGGGCGAGATCACCGCCGCAGTCCCTGTACCAAACGCTTCGAGCAGCGTGCCGTTGTTCTTACACTCAATAATTTCGCTCATAGTGATCAGCCGCTCACTTACGCGCGCGCCCTCATGGCGCAAAAGTTGAATCACCGAATCGCGCATACCCCCGGCCAAGATGCTGCCGTTCAAAGCGGGCGTGACGATTTCATCTTTCAACACCCAAAACACATTCATGGTTCCGACTTCTTCAATGCCCTCGTGCTGAGAGTCCAGCCACAACACCTGATCAAATCCTTTTTGTTTAGCATGGAATGCCGACTGCAAACTCGCCGCATAGTTAGCGCCGGCTTTGGTCGCACCCAACCCACCGGGCGCCGCGCGTACGGCGCGGTCCTCCACCCAGATTTTGGTAGGGGCTTGGCCACGGGCATAGTAGGGGCCGACCGGTGAGAGCAGAATGAAAAACAAAATCTCGCGTGCCGGCCGTACTCCCAAAAATGCTTCGCTGCCGATTAGGGTCGGGCGAATGTAGAGCGAACTCATGGCATCGTCGGGCACCCAGCGCGCTTCGACTTCCACCAGCTCCTTCAAGGCCTGCATAAAAATCTCAGCCGGAGGCGCTTGCAGACAAAGCCGCGCAGCACCCTGCTGCATGCGCTTGCAATTGAACTCTGGACGAAACAGCGCGATTTGGCCGTCGCCCTGGCGAAACGCCTTCATGCCTTCAAACAACGCCTGTCCATAATGCAAAACCGAGGCGGCGGGATCGAGCGAGATCTTTCCGTACGGCTCAATCCGCGCCTCATGCCAGCCACCCGCTTCCGTATATTTACAGATAAACCAGTGGTCGCTAAACTGCTGGCCGAATTTCAGCTCTTGAAACGGCGGAATCGGTTTTAACGTTTGGCTCAGCCGGCGTTCAATTTTAAGCAGGCTAAATCTCCTCGTTTAGTGGGTGCAGTCCTTCTAGCGCAATTATCGCGATTGTTCAAATAAGAGTCTTAGCGAACATCACGAAGTGCAGATCCTCGCGTTGGGGCAGCCCAACGCTCGGTTGGCCGTAGGGAAAGGGCCTGGTTTCGCCCGTACGTTGGTATCCACGCCGCTCATACCAGCGGATCAATGACCCGCGCACCTGAATTACCCCTAAAGTCAAACTCTTGGCCTGCCACCGCCGCGCTTGATCTTCGGCACTTTGCATAAGAACGCTGCCAAGGCCTTGCGTTTGCAGCGTGGGTTTGACCGTAAGCATTCCCAGATAGCAACCGTTCTCGCCGTCGTTTTCTAAATACACACAGCCCAAAACTTCGCGGCCGGGAGCTTCGCGCAGACAGAGGATCACCGCTTTCATGGGATCGGCAATTTGCCCCAAAAGGACTTTGCTTTCGGTGCGCTGGCCGTCCAAAAAGTCGGCTTCAGTAGTCCAGCCAGCCCGCGACGAATCACCGCGATAGGCGGAATTGACGAGCGCCGCCAGCTCTTGGACATCGGAGGCTTGGGCTGGAGTGATGAGGTACGCGGTTTTCACTGCCTCCGCAGTACAGTCGCGGAAGCGGTTTAGTCCAATGATTTTTCACAGAGATTGAAAAGTATCCGTTCCTGAACTATGGTTTTTTCGCGAGAGGGGCAAAAATGGCGGTTAAACCATTGTTATTGGGTGTCGGCGGCGGCAGCGGTTCGGGCAAGACCTATTTTGCGCGCGCGATCCTCAATGCTTTAGGTCCAAAGTGCTGCGAGATTATCTACCAGGACAATTTTTATTTCGATCAATCGAACAAATTTGATTTCGATGGTGGGGCAGTGAATTTTGATCATCCACAAAGCATCGATTTTATGGCCTTGGCGGAGAGTTTAGCTCATCTGCGCGAGGGGCGGCCGGCGCGAATTCCGGTCTACGATTTCGTCACCCATAAGCGCAGGCCGGAGCAGTTGGCAGTGGAACCGAAGCCCGTGATCATCGTCGATGGGATTTTAATATTCCATTCGCAGCCGGTGCGGTCTCTTTTTCATGAGCTGGTGTTCTTCGATACTCCCGAGGATTTGCGTTTTGCCCGTCGCCTCAAGCGCGATATGGAAGAACGTGGTCGGTCCCACGAAGGCGTCTACAATCAGTTTTATAAACAAGTGAAACCGATGCACGATCAATTCGTCGATCCGTCGAAGGAATTTGCCAATACTTTAGTGAAAGATCTGGGTGATTTTACCAATGTGCTCGCGGATTACCAATCGAGGCTCAGTCAATTCTGTGGCTAACTATGATGGTGGTGTCCGCCAGGTCCATGGGCATGGCCGTGGCTCAATTCTTCCTTGGTCGCGACCCGTACGTCGACCACCTCAATTGAAAAGTGCAATGTCTTGCCGGCCAATTCCGGATTGCCATCAACCACCACCTCCGTGGCTGTGACTTCAGAGACGGTCAAAACCACCATCCCACCCTGTTGGGATTTCACCTGAAACTGCAGGCCCGGGCGCACCTTTTCAGGATTGGGAAACTGACTCTTAGGTACCCGTTGAATCAGATTTTCGACATGTTTGCCATAAGCTTTCTCGGGCGGCAGAACGACATCAAACTTATCACCGGCAGCACGACCGGTCATTGCCTCTTCAATGACCCGGCACGATGCCGCCGGTCCCGTGTAGGTAAACCAGCGGATCATTGCCAGTGGAGCTCTCGAGGACCTGGTTCTCGTCGTCCTTTAAAGTGAAAGGAAAAGACATTACACTTTGGGCCGCGACCTTCATAACTTAGTCTTTGGTTTTGAGCCGGGAATCATTGTCGGCGATAAATTTCTTAATATCATCCGCGATGCCCATAAGTTTAAGCCATTGCTCTTTATAAAGAGTAACGGGAAAGCGGCCCATGCCATAAACTGATAGGGCGCCTTTTTCGCTCACCTTCATCGTTAAGGTGCCGCGCTCGGGTTTGGTTTTGAGCGATGCGTTTTCGGCTTTTAGACGTTCAATTTCGGCTCTCAAATCTTCTGCCATTGGTTTGCCTCTCGAGTGTGTTGGAGCTCATTCATTATGTGCTAGTGCAATCGGGCGGTCAATTCGGTTTGCATTTGTGTGCGATTTGGGGTCAAACAGCCGGATGACGCATCCGCTATTCGAGCTTGTGACCACCAGTGCCGGAGCCATTTCCATTCGCAACCGCGCGCTCAATGAAATCATGCACAACCCAGTCGGACCGTGGGCCGAAGCCAATGCGCTTTACATCCAGCAGTCTGGTTTAAAGCAACGGCTTGCAACTGGGCACGAGGAGCTAGTGATTTTCGACGTAGGTCTTGGCGCGGCAGCCAATGCGCTAGCGACTCTTCACTGTGTGCATGGAATGACGCGCAAAGTGCGTTTGATTAGTTTCGAGCGAGATTTGCAATTGTTGCATTTTGCCATTGGGCACGCTGAATTCTTTTCGCACTTCAATGGCTACGTCGATGTGCTCAAGGAATTGCTTGCGAAAGGAAGCTATTCACGCGGCAACGTGACTTGGGAGCTCCGCCATGGCGACTTTTTTCAACTTATTGTTGCCGAACCGGCGCGTGCGGATTTGATTTTTTACGATCCCTATTCGCCGAAGGTAAATCAGGAAATGTGGACGGTGGATTGCTTCTCGCGCCTGCGCCAACGGGCAGCAGCCGGGGGGGCAACGCTTTTTACCTACAGCCAGGCGACACCAATCCGTGTGGCTTTGCTGCATGCCGGATTTTTTGTTGGGCACGGACTACCGACAGGATTGAAAAAAGAAACGACCCAGGCCGCCACCAGGCTTGAAGACCTGGCGTCGCCACTCGGTCCAGCGTGGTTTGAGCGTTGGCGCAAATCCCATCGTCGATATCCGAGCGAATTTTCACCGGAGCAGCAGCGAGCTTCGGATCAGTTTATTGCTAGTCGGTTCCCAGCGCTTTCAATCAGGCCCGAGAGTACCGAGTGAAAATGCGCCTGAGTTTGCAGTTTTGCCGCGCCAAAGCGCTGTTCCAGAGCGCGGCGAATGAGCGGCACTTGCACCGAGCCGCCCGTGAGGGACACCAGATCTACATCTCGGTCGGCGACCGGCCTTCCATTTCGAATTCCAGATATTGGCGAACCGCTTCGCTGCCATAAAAGCACGCCTTACCGTGAGGAAAGTAAAGCAAGGTGCGCATCAAGGTTGGATCGGGAGCAGAGGGATCCAGGGCGAGGGCCTCCACCCGTCGGCCGGCCTGCCAAGCGCCGGCCAAGGAATTGCTCGTGCCAAAATCAATCGCGAAAGTCGCAGGCTCGTTCATAAGATTCTCGTGTTAGCGACGATGACGGGAATGGGTGCGCGTACACGGCGAGGTGCGGATAAACTCGAGCTGCTGTTCCACCATTTTGTCGAAAACATAGAGCAGATTGTGGTGCCTACCGGAGGCAATGTCAAAACCGCGACTGGGTCCAAGCAGTTCGAGTGTGTGGTGAATGGCTTCGAGGGTCGAGTAGCACTCAGGCTTTGGCTGCTTGCGCACGCGAAAGTTGGACGGGCGGGTGGGCGTGAAGCAGATGCGTGGCAACGACTTTAGGTTCTCACTGTAGCGGAGCATTTTGCGTGCGGTATTCCAGGTGCCGTCGATCACGAAAATATTCAGCGTCTTACCGGGTGGAAAGAGTCCGTCGATTTGCGCCGGGGTATGATGGCTCAAATTTTCGGATTGGGGCCCGGGATAAAGAATTACCGAGTGCGAATAAGTATCCGCAAGCAGGCGATTGACTGAGGTATTGTAAGTGTAGTCGTGACCTGCGATAAGCTTGGAGTTTTTTAAACATAAGTGGGACATGCGCCCGGTGGCGATGCGGCGCCGGCGTTCAATGGGATGAATCAAGATCACAAAGCGCAAACCTGGGTCAAACGCCTGAATGTGGGCGCAGTAGCAGGTGCGTTCGGGCTGCAAACAGGTTCCGCACAGTGTACGAAAGCGCTTAGTCTCAGCCTGACGAAGACGATTCTCTTGATATTGCAGAAGATCCATAAAGGCTAGGCTATCGAATTCGCGGATCGAGGTCTTCTGTTTAGCGCTCTGTCCATTCCAAACTCGCCAAAGGTCCATTGAGTAACTCTTGGGCAAAGCGCTCGATTTTCACTGCGCCAAAGCCATAGACATGCTGAAACTGGGGGGCGCGGCGCGGTCGCACCTGCACCAGATGCCGTAATGAGCGGTCACTGAGCACCACAAACGCCGGAACATCGAGCTCAAGCGCTTTGGCCCGCCGCCACAGACGCAAAGCTTCAAAATCCCGCTGCTGCTCCGGTGTGAGCGTGATCGACGCGGACGGCGTAGACTTTCGCATCACTTTACGCAGCAAGGTTTGGAAGCCTGAAACCGGAATCTGAATCCGCCGCTCAGAGTTTGGCGCGCAGACGTCACAGTGACCGCACCTAGAAATGCGCTGAGAATCCTGGTAATAGGTGAGAATCTCGGCGTGACGGCATTCACCACCCTCGGCGTATTCCAGGAGATTTTCCAGCGCCCGCCAGCGCGCATTCTGAATTCGGGCCGGCGCTTGCGAGCGTTGAATAAAGTACGATTGCAGACCCTTGTCGCGCTGGGCGAATATCATCAAACAAGTGGAATTGAGACCGTCCCGTCCCGCGCGACCCATTTCTTGGTAGAGCGAATCAATGTTCGCCGGCATTTGGAAATGCACCACAAGCCGGATGTCAGAGTAGTCGACGCCCATGCCGAAAGCGTTGGTGGCAATCAGAATCCGCGACCGTTTGCGCGCGAAGGCCTCCTGCGTTTCTTTGCGTTTGTCGGCGGCGAGACCGGCGTGATAATAACTCACCGTCGGATAGCGATCTCGCAGCTGAAAGGCCAGCTCTTCGGTCATTTTGCGCGTGCCGCAGTATACGATCACTCGCCCTTCGCTAAAGCGTTCCAAGGCCACCCGCAGGAGCTGCAACTTTGTCTCATCGTTGGCGCAAGCTTCCACCTGATAATATAAGTTCGGGCGATAAAAACCGTGCACGTGGCGCGCCGGATCTTTCAGCATCAATTGCTCGGCTATGTCCGCCAGCACCAAGGGTGTGGCCGATGCGGTGAGGGCCAAGACAGGAACGTCCGGACGAATGCGTTTTAGAATTCTAAGCTGAGAATACTCAGCGCGAAAATCGTGACCCCATTGTGAAACACAGTGGGCCTCGTCAACCGCGAACAGCGCGATTGATCGCGTCTTCAGCCAAGCTTGTAGCGCCTCTTGTTGTATGCGCTCGGGCGATAAATAAAGGATAAACGCGCCACCGCCTTGTATCCGGCGAAACACCTCACGGCGCTCGGCTTGCGTCTGCCCCGAATGTAAATAAGCTGAATTTATACCCATGCGAGTCAGGGTTTCCACCTGATCATTCATCAGCGCGATCAGGGGCGAGATTACCACCACCAATTGCTGGCCTAAGACGGCTGGATACTGATAGCAGAGGGACTTTCCGCCACCGGTGGGAAATACCGCGAGGACATCTCGACCCGCTAGGACGGAGTTAATGATTTCCTGTTGGCCCACACGGAAGCCTTCCAATCCAAACCGATTTTTTAGCAACGAATCGTTCATCTGCGACTAGTTTGCAAGCGCGCGACCACGCTCGCTTGCAAATCAGTTTGCCGTAAGGTTTTAAAGGTCCGCCACACGGCCTTTTGTAAAAATTCGCGGACTGTTCGGAAAGTTCGCCACTGTCGCGCCAGTGAGGGACGCAAGGCCGCCACCGGCGTCAGGTCTGCCTTTTGCAAAAGCACTCAGCACTTGGAGGTTACTGTGAAGAATTTAGCGTTGTTGGCGGTGGGTCTATTGTTGGTGGTGCGCGCGTCGGGTGAGTGTGTACCGGATTATCAACTTGAACATGAGGCGTGTAAGGAAACGGATCAGGTCGAAAGTGTAAGCACCAAACTCGTTCCCATTCGAATCCGAACAGCGGAATGTCAACCGTCCGAATGGGCACTGTGCCAAGCCTATTCAATAGTGGACGCCGCCGCCGCAGTCAGAGGCGGCCTTCCCGAAACCGTAAGGCTGAGAAATGCGCGGACTGAAGACGCAAAAGGTCAATTCTGTGGGCCGCTTAACAATGTCAGGTGGCGACAAAATGTGTATTGCGATTTCGATATCGGTGTTGTGAAGCCAAAAATGCGATCCGATCCTACCTGCCCCGTTCATCGGGTAATTGAACGAAACAAGTGTTATGCGGACGAGGAAAAAGTCAACGTCCCTGAGCAAGCGATTATCGACTGCGTAGACGGTAAGGCAGCTAAAGAACGGGACCTGTGGATCAAGGCGGCTTGTCTTATCGATATTTCCAAAGCTCTTGGAACAATCCGGTTAGAATTACCAGAGCACGTGAGTAGACGGGTAATGAACCAGCTCACGGTTTTGAAAACCCGAAATGATTTTCCGGTGGTGCAACAATTTATTTTAACTGAGCTAAGTAAACAAAGATATTGAAGTCGGCGTCCAGCGCCGACTTCAGAAGCTCAAAAAAACTAAGCGGCCTTACGGAAGGTGTAGTGAGGCATATCGTGCGTCCAAGTCCTTTTGAAAAAAGTGTAACGACGCTCGCCTTGTTTAACAGCATGAGTGAAATTGCGTTGATATTTGGTAAACTGACGGTCCAAATAAGAATAATAAGCTTTGTACATGTAGTTTGACAAAAACTTGGTGGTCCAAGTCTTGGGTGCATTCGGAGTCGCTACATATTTTTTGCCGAATCTGGTCACTTCGTGATTCATCATCGTCCACCAAGCGTTCGCTTCTTTGGCGTGGATGAAATTGCCAACAAACACTTCAGTTCCACCAAAAGTAAAGCCAATTTCAAAGCCTTTGCCGCAAGTTTTTTTATAGGCTTTGCAGGTGTATTTTCCGTACTTATAAGTTCTCGTAGTCATGGGACCTCCGCGTTTTATGGTTGATATAAGAACCAATCAACTATCGTCCCTGATCCGTATAAAGATGAGGAATTTTTGAAAAATTCGATGGCGCTAGTCGATGTGCGGTGGACCTTGGGCCGGTTGCGGCTTGACTCACTCGGGCGGAAAGCTAGACCCTGTGGTTAACATGTCGGACCGACCCCGTCGCTCTATTCTAGTTTCGGCGATTATCCTCATTAATATTGCGGTGTTTGTGCTGTGGCAGCAGGAGAGCTATGAAAGCTTTATGGCCGACAACTTTCTGGTGAGCTGGACTGGACTGCGCGAGGGCCGCTACTGGACCTTGCTTACTTCCGTGTTTTCACACTCCTCACTTATGCACATTTTTATCAACATGTTCGTGCTCAACAGTTTTGGCTCTTTGCTGGAAATGGTGCTCGGCCACTGGCGTTTTCTGTGGTTTTATTTGGCCGCGGGAATTTTTAGTTCGCTGAGCCATGCCGTAGTTTCCAATTGGCTCATGCACGTTCCCGAAATGCCAGCCTTAGGCGCATCGGGTGCCATTGCGGGGCTGGTGTTGGTGTTTTCACTCACTTTTCCAGAAGAGAAAATTTTGTTGTTTGGGTTAATTCCGCTACCGGCCTTGTGGGGCGCACTCGCGTTTGTGGGGCTAGATCTGTGGGGATTGTCGGCGCAAGCCAAGGGCGGAGGCTTGCCGATCGGCCATGGCGCCCATCTTGGCGGGGCCCTCGCCGGCGCCGTGTATTACTTTGTTTATTTACGCAAGCGCATGCGCCGCTGCTACTCTTGACAACAATTCGAAGCGCCGCTGTGATAATGCTGGGGGGCATTTATCGCGGCCGCAACAAAACATCCCTGCCTTGGCTGTGGCGCGTGTTGTGCTTTTTTTCGCGTGCAATATTACTGGCGCGAATCGGTGCCCGCCGGACTTTACGAGGAGCTCACTCCGCTGTTACGCTGCATGCAGGGCACGGCCACTAAGCATCATCCCAAGTGCGCGGCTCTCGCGGGGCGAATCGGAATCAGTGGACATTGTTCGATTTATGAGTCAAGGCCGACACCGTGCCGGGAGTTCGCAGCTTCTTATAGTGAGGGCAAATCCAATAACACGCGTTGTGACGAAGCCCGCCGGGCCCATGGTCTGAAGCCGCTGCGGCGGGAAGACTGGCTACTTTAGGTAAAAAGTGACTTTCATCGTGAATTGCAGATCTTCGCGCGGCCTTAGTGAGTTCAAGACCGATGCCGCGTGAGGCTCCGGTGATTAAAACATTCATAGCCACACCTTCATAAAATTAATTTAGGTCTTTTGCATCTCTTGGATATCGTTGAGCAGCAGCTTTTCGTGACCCTCGGGATTGACCTTACTGTAGATCTTGCGCAACACGCCCTTGCCGTCGACAAGAAAGGTGGTGCGGTCCCAATACATTTTACCTTTGTATTCGCTTTGGCCAACCGCGGTCTGCAAAACCATGGCGCCAGGGTCCGCTAGCAATTCGATGGTGAACGAATATTTAGTGCAAAAATCTTTGTGCGATTTCACATCGTCTTGGCTCAACCCGACCACTTGCACGCCAAGGCGGTCAAATTCGGCTTTGGTGGCGGTGAACGATTTGCCTTGAATCGTGCATCCGGGCGTGTCGTCCTTTGGATAAACATAAAGTGCCAACCATTTGCCGGCATAGTCTTTAAGTTGGCGCGATTTTCCGTCTTGATTGTCGAGCGTGAAGTCTGGAAATTTTTCACCGATATTCAACATGAGAACCTCCTGGGTTGCGCATCAGAATCAACCTTTCCCCGACGCATGTCAATTCGCCGAATCCCATCCAATCCGCGAGCCACTTCATCGTGAGTCGCGAATAAAACACCACGTGGGTCGGATCGCGACGATAATACCAGGCGGCGAAATCGATGCTCGGCTCATAGAGCAAAGTCATTAAGCCCAGCCAACCGCCGGGCTTGAGTAAGCACTGCAACTGTTGAAATTCCTGCCGCGGATGGTAAAAATGTTCCGCCACTTCACTGGCGACGATGAAATCATAGCGTTGATTGAGGCAGGCGCGGTTAGGCCAAAAAAAGGGATCATAAAGCGCCATGGGATGGCCTTCTTTGCTAAACAAATGCGCTAGAACTGGCCCGCTTCCCGCGCCGAAATCGAGTCCCTGGGCGTGGTCACTGAGGCGCGGTTTGAGCAAATGGTATAGCGGCGCTACGAATTGCTGATAAGCGGGGTCATGCACATCGTTGTTGTGCTGGCGATAGCGGTGCTCTTCTTCACTCGCGTTCAAATGATGAACAGGGTCTAGGTAGCGCAGGTCACAGCCCGGGCAGACGAAATAGCCGGGCAATATCTTAGAGACACCGGAATTAAGGCAGAGCGGACAAGGCACTAACGCAGGGTTTTTCCGCAATCCACGCAATAGCGATCTTGACCTTTGCGACGGGCGGCATGTTTTTCTTCGGTGCAGCCACGCTGAGGCACGGCCTTGTTCACCACTTCACCACAAGTGGGACAATATTTTACCGGAGCGTTCGAACGGGAATGATTCATGTTTGGGCAGCGCTCAGTGTTCATTTTTATCCTGATCGCCGGCGAAATAGCGCAGGCGCGACGGGACGCCGCGGCTGCGGCGCGACTTGGGACACGCGCAAGAGATTCCCGTCATGCTCCTGGCCGTTAAAGTACTCCACGCAGTTGACGGCTTCGGTTTCGGTGGACATGTCGACAATTCCAAATCCAGAAACAATCGACGCGGTTTCCACGTTGCCGATCGTCGAAAACAAGATCTCGAGACCGGTCGTATCTGTGGTTCCAGCGAGATTGCCGACATAAACTCTTTTGCGCATGAAGCTCCTTTTCGGTAATTTCTACTTAGATTTGTAACGCCCGCCGCCGCGCAGGGAAGGATGATGAGATAAAAGCATAACAGAGTGAGCCAAAGAAAGCCATCTTTAACTTGGCCCGAAATTGCAAATGCAGGTGTTTTCAGGATATGTAGGAGTGCAGCTCGATCCAAATGATCTGGCGCTACTCGACCAGCCAAGGGGAGCTATTTCCGGATGTCATTTCAATCTTATATTTCTGGAACGGGCTCCTATTTGCCTGAGCGCATTCTGACCAATGCCGATCTCGAAAAAATGGTCGAGACCAACGACGCCTGGATTTTTGAGCGAACAGGTATCGTCAGTCGACATATCGCCGC
The DNA here is from genome assembly GCA_025354795.1 of Pseudobdellovibrionaceae bacterium. Lineage (GTDB taxonomy): Bacteria > Bdellovibrionota > Bdellovibrionia > Bdellovibrionales > UBA1609 > JALHOQ01. Next base: position 4,596 of record JANXMF010000239.1, on the reverse strand, counting down.
GCCCACCGAGGCCACCTCGGATATGGCCTATGGTGCGTCGATGCAGGCCCTCACGGCGGCAGGGATTACGGCGAAGGATCTGGACGCGATTATCGTTGGCACCATTACTGGCGATCAGATCATGCCCAGCGTGGCGTGTCTGTTACAGGCGCGATTAGGATGCCGTTCCATTATGGCGTTCGATTTGGCGGCGGCATGCTCAGGCTTTCTTTATGGCGCCAGTGTGGCGGATCAATTTATTAAATCAGGGATGTTTAGACATATTTTGGTCATTGGCGCCGAGACCCTTTCGCGCATTGTCGACTACACCGATCGCCAAACGTGCATTTTGTTTGGTGATGCCGCCGGTGCGGCGGTGGTGAGTCGGGTGGCCGCGGGGAATTCCTCGCGAATTTATTCCTCGCACTTGGGTTCCAATGGCGCGCTGGGTGACCTGCTGAGCATTCGTGGCGGTGGTTCGCGCACGCCCTTTTCACAAGAAGTTTTGGACCAAAAGCTGCATCTGGTGCATATGAAGGGACGCGAGGTTTTTAAGTCCGCCGTGCGCTCCATTTGTGACCGCGCGCAGGAGGCGATGACTGCGAACGGTATGAAGGTCGAGGACGTGGATTGGTTTGTGGTTCATCAAGCCAATCAGCGCATCATGGAGGCGGTCGGCCAATTGCTCAATGTTCCGGTGGAAAAGCAACTGCATAACATTCGCGAAACTGGCAACACGTCGTCGGCTTCTATTCCAGTTTTATTTAATGAGTCCGTGCGCAGCAACAAAATTAAACGTGGCGATACAGTGCTGATGGCTTCGTTCGGCGGCGGTTTGACGAGCGGCGCGATGCTCATTAAGTACTAATCATGAAATTTCGCGGCGTCTTAGCGGTTTTAGCCTTAGGTGTGGTCTTGGTGGCATTTTTATTGTGGCGCGTGGGCGGCGAAGTGAAAGAGCGCTACGCCCGCCAGCGCGCGAATCCGCTGGCGTCGCACAGTGCGACGGCGGCTATCCAAATCAATCCGGCGTCGGCTTCGTCGCCAGCGAATTCCGCGAGCACTACCTCGCCTAACGAGCCTGCTCCCGATCCTGAATTTCAAAAATGGATTGCGAATGAGGCCAGGGCCGTGGACAGTATGCATGTCGACTCCGAGGCCAAGCGCACGGAGCTAACAAAGGTTATAGCAGGAATAACTAAAGCCCAGACTCAACAACTGTTACAGACAGCCCGCAACACGGGAGCACCCGCCGGTGAACGCATCCTCGCCACTTATTTACTAGCGGAAGCGCGAGCCCGCGAGCTCTCGACCTTGATCACCTCGCCGCTGCCGGATTTTGCCGGTACACCCGCTCACTCCGAAGCAGAAACTAGGGCGGGGCAAGAGCGTTCGCTACGAGTGATGGCCATCGACAGTTTAGTCGCGCGCGCGCCGAGCGATCCCGCAGCCCTTGCGACACTCACGGCGACGCTTGAGAAGGTCGTCGATCCTTCGATTAGATCTTATATCCAGAAAAAACTGACTGAGCTCAGCAGCCACTGACAGACTTCTTAAGTATTTTTCTGTGGCATTCCTAATTTTTACATGATGGCATTTCTTCTGGGGATGTTTTTTATCGCAAAAACCAGGGGGAAACTATGGGGATCAAAGGATGGTTCTGCGCGGCTTTGATGGCTGCTGCGGGCGGAAATGTGTTTGCAGCAGGTAGCACTTGTGTGCCGAGAGCCGAGATGCAGACGATCGCGCAACATTTTAATCAGTTTAACACTCTCGCCGGCGCGGACTACTGTTACGACGGTTCACAAACCGCCAATTTAATTCAGGCGTTGGAATTTATGCGCACCACCAAATATGCGTCGACCATGAACAATAGCACCGATGAACTTTTCTCGGGCACTTTTGCCCAAGACTGGTGGACGTACTTTATTGGTCGCATTAACGACATTCAAATTCAAAGCAGTTGTCCGAAAGGCGTCGGCGCCTTCGTGTATTCGTTTGGTAACACCATGTACGTGTGCCCGATGTTGTTGACTGATAGCTTCGCGGCACTCGATCGCACGAGCGTAATGATGCACGAGGCCCGCCACATCGACGGCTTTCCGCACATCACTTGCGCGCATGGACCACGTACGGGACTGCAAGGGGCCTGTGATCAGCAAATATCCGATCACGGATCCTATGCGGTGACGGTGGAGACTTATGCGCAGCTCGCCGCCTATGCCACCGACATTCATCCGGCCTTGCGTGCTTATGCGGCGTCTTCAGCCGTAGTTTATGCAGACGAGGCTTTCGAGACTCCGGCTCACGTCGATCGCCAGCCCAATTTCCTGGTATTGACCAACAGCAAGGAATTTTATCGCTTGCCGGCTGATGGTTCGAGCAACTTGCAACGTTTAGGCGATGCGCCGGCCTTGGGCCACATCGTGTCTCGCGCCCAGCATCTGATTTTGTATCCGGACGACAAAGCTTTGCCGGCTAAGTATATTTTCAGCAAAAATGAAGGCGAGATTCAGCAGGCCGCGGGGGATATTGCAGTGGAGTACAATGGCCAAACTCCACAACAGCGCGCGGAATTAGTCGACGTGCACATTGGTGCGCAGTGGACTGTACGTGTGTATCATAATCATTTGTTGTTTGTATGTGACCCGACTTCGCCTGCGACCCAGGATGTGATATTGAGCGGTCAGGTGGCGGGAAGTGTTTTGTATCCGAATGGTTATGATCGCGCGGCCTCTTCCACTTTCTTGATCACCGAGACGGGCACGCTGATGGAATTTGGTTGCAAGTCGCGTAAAGCCTTTGTGCAAGCGGCGAGGATGACGCTGGATCAAAAGTATAAGCGCGTGCAGAAGCTCGGCCAGGAAGTTATTGGACTAACCCCTGATGGACGTTTGTTTGTCATCAATGGCGCGCACTCGACGCCGCTGAAGACCAGCATGGACGGACGCATCTACGATCTGATGCCGTCGCAGACGTTTGCGTTCTTTGCGTCTTCGACAAATTAGGTTCTTGGCACCAAGGCGTTTTCATGGTTAGAAATAAGAGCCTATGAAATCGTCCGCGCAGCATCAGGAACTACAGACCGTGCGCAAGTCGCTGCATGAATTGCAGCGGCTTGTGCTTTCTGCCTTAAAGAAGGACCGGGAGCGTATTGAAGGTCGGGTGATCAATCCGGCCGAATGGTTTCAAACCTTAATCTCGGCGCCTGAATTCCAGTGGTTAAAACCGTTGAATTCTTTTCTCTCGGATCTGGATGCATTGTCGGAATCCAACGGCATCGCGGAACAGGATTTGGCCATTTTGCGTCATGAGCTCGAGCTATTGTTTTTTAAAGACAACGATGACGTCACGTCGTTTAATTGTCACTACCGTAAGCTCTTTGCCGCCAACCACGACGTGGTCTTTGCCCATGGTTTGCTGCGCGAGGCGTTTGTCAAGCTTTCCAATCAACCTCCGCCATTGAATTCCGATGAGCTGCGCCGGGGTTGGCATAAGATCGGTGTGAGCAGACGAAAGCTTCTCAATTGAAGATCGCATTGCGCGATATCCATGTGCGGGTGCGCGCAAAAACTTTGTTTCGGCTTCCGGCGCTGACGTTCGAATCAGACCAGCGCGTTTTGATCCAAGGTGAGAGTGGTCAAGGCAAAACGACGCTGTTGCATTTGGCGGCAGGCCTGTTTTTACCCGCCGAGGGAACGGTCGAGGCCGGAAAATTCAAGCTGACTTCCATGAGTGATGAGCAGCGTTGCCATTTTCGCCGTCAGCATGTTGGAATCATTTTTCAAAAATTAAATCTGTTGGAACATCTTACCGCGCGGGAAAATGTGAGCTTAGCGATTGGAGAGTCTGCAGACGCCCGCACGCGTGCGGAGGCTGCCCTGGCTTCGGTAGGTTTAAGCGCGCGGAGTGGCGAGCGCAGTTCGGTGCTGAGCCTGGGCGAGCAACAGCGGGTCGCGGTGGCGCGAGTTTTAGCTGGCTCCGCGCAGGTGCTGTTGGCCGATGAGCCCACGTCCAGTCTCGACGACCGCAATGCCACCAATGTGATGGATTTACTGCTCACGGCGGCGCACGGAAAGACCTTGATCGTTGTCAGTCACGACCGACGGATTGAAAAGAAGTTTGATCTGGTCCTTCAGTTCAAAGAACTGGTGCGCTCATGACCGCAGTGCTTTCGCCGCTGCGATTGGCGGTACTTAGTTTAGCGCGGCGGCGAGTGACCACGGTCATCACCGCCTTGTCCATTGCCATGGCTGTGGCTTGCAGTGGAATTCTTTTGCGCCTCTATTTTCTTTCGACCTCACGTTTTGATTCTCTCGGCAGCGGCTGGGAAGCGGTGGTTGGCGCCAAGGCCGGCGGCATCGAAATTCTTTTGAATAGTCTGAATGCGGAAGGGCCCTATCCCGATTTCCTACCCTACGCGCTCTACGAATCGTTGCACGCCGGCCAGGCGGTGCACTTTGAAGACGGCGTAAATGCCGAACCCAAGTACATTCAAAATATTTCGCCGCTGCTCTACTTCGCCAAGCTGGGCGAGTCCCGCGTGGCCGGCAGTGATGAAAACTTCGCGTGCACCATCGGCGGACTGGCGCAAGGAGCGTGGGCGGCGGCGGAAAG
>JANXMF010000214.1 GCA_025354795.1 Pseudobdellovibrionaceae bacterium | reverse complement strand
GGCATCGTTGTCAAGCGCGGCTTTTTGCAGTTTGTCTTTTTCGTCGCGGGCTTCTTCTTTAAGCAGGGTGAGCTTGTCCATTAGCTCCCGATACTCTTTGGCTTCGCTGGGGGGGGCGGAACTCTCCAAGTAGTCTTTGCGAATCGAGTCGTACATTTTGAGCTGATTCTCAAGATCTTGAACGCGCATGGTGAGTTTGCGATTTTGGACTTCGGCGTTGATGGCGTCGGTGCTGGTGCGCAGACTTGCGGTCACGTAGAGCATCAGAAAAATGGCGGAAAGGCCTAAAAATAAATCCGAGTACGACGTCCAAAAGGAATCGTTGCCGCCATGGCCTCTAGATTTTTGATAATCAAATGACACGTTAATCCTGCGCCTTCCACTGTGATTATTGTTTTATCGAGATATATAAGGTTTTCATTGAGCGTTTGTTGAAGAAAATGGACCAGGTCTGGATCTTAGGCTAGGCTGGGCTAGGCTGGGCCCTTGGCTCTACGCCCTCTATCACAAGCTCATCAACATTTAAGGGGACGCGATGCTGGGGCGTCCTCTGATCGTACGCAATGTGGCCATTCCCGAAATCAAGGTGGATTTACCTCCGGGTTCATTTGCCTACACACTCCACGCCACCAATAAAAACCCTAAATATTTCAATAACCTAACGCACCTCTAGATATGGTTCCTGCAAACCCAAAGACATGATAAGCTGGCTAGTGAAAATGACCAAAATTTGGAGGTATCGATGGCCGCGCAAAATCCCGTGTTCAATATTAAGACTCTGAGAAATCTCGCCCTCGACACTAGTGAAGTGCAGACCATGACGGTGCACGGCTCTATAAATAAAACAAGTTTACTATTGATGATGATGATCGCCACCAGTGTGGTGGGGTGGAATATCGCCGACACCGAACTTGGCATGTTCGCGACGGTCGGCGCGATGATCGCCAATCTAGTGCTGTGCCTCGTGCTGGTGCGCAAGCAAAACTTAGCGCCTTCGCTGGCGCCGGCTTATGCGTTGGTTGAAGGCATCGCCATCGGTGCGATTTCGGCATGGACCGACCGCGCCTATCCTGGTGTCGCGCTCAACGCCCTGATGCTGACGACGGCTTGTGTGGCTCTCATGCTCGGACTTTACCGCACGCGTATAATTGTGGTGAATGAGCGTATGAAGTCGGTGATTCTCTCCGCCACCATGGCGATTGGGGTTGTCTACATAATTGATTTAGTGATGATGTTTTTCGGGCATTCCATGCCGATGATTCATTCTGGCGGCGTATATGGAATCATTTTCTCGGTGGTAGTGGTGGGCGTTGCGGCGGCGAATCTGTTGCTCGACTTCGCGATGATCGAGCAGTTCAGCGCGCAAAGGGCTCCGCGCTATATGGAGTGGTATGCGGGCTTCGCTTTGCTGGTGACCATCGTTTGGTTATACTTAGAAATCCTGCGCCTCTTAGGTAAGATCTCGAAGCGCTAAGGCCGTAGCGCAGATAATTTTTATCCGACCTGCTTGAAAAAATATTCACGCCGCTCTGAAAGGTGCGGCGGAGCTCTTGCTCATCACCAATTGGCGAAGTCTCATCCACATATTGCTGAGAGTTCCGGCTCAACTAAAGTTATTTAGACAGCTCGGACAAGCCTGGCGAAAGGAGAGACCGTGAAGGAAACCTAGAGGTTTCGCTACCTATTGTTAGCGGTTTTGCACATTCTGTTCCCGCTCTCCGTTTCCGCCCGCGATCCTATCAAAGTCGATTGCAAATATGGCACTCGACCAAACATCCCACCAGGCTCTGGCAGGCCGATGTGGATTCGCCCTTCCTTCCGCAGAAATTTTTTGTTGGCCAGCGCGAGGTCTGGAAGTTGGGCAAGGATAGATTTGAATTCGCCGACGTGGTTCCGTAATGCGCCCCGAGATGGACAACCTCTTTTCGCCTTTATATGATATTTGGCAAATAGATCGGAGTCGATACAATGCGCACAGAAACCATAATTATTGACGATTTTTATCCAGACCCTATGAAAGTTCGCAACTACGCCCTCTCCATCAAGTGGGGTAGCCCCTTTGCCGCGGTTGAAAAAACCGCGCCTCCGGGAGCGCTTCCGCCCGACGACGGCACGTGGAAAACCAGTGACAATGACTACATTGAAAATACCGTCTTTCACCGCGAAAAAATGATTCGGGTTTTGGAGACCATCACCGGTGACGAAATCGATCGCGACACCTGGTTTAACCGACCCGCCCCGTGGAACGGACAGATCCATGTGAAAAATCTCGATGACTCTCCGGTGCTTCAGCCGGGTCAATTCAATCGCAATGGAATTCACAACCATGTGCATGATCCCTATAACAACACCGGCAAGGATGGCTGGGCTGCGATTGTATTTCTGCGGCCACAAGAGGTAACTTCAGGCATGTTCACTTGGCGTCCGAAGGGCAAGGTGTCCGACAATCCGTGGAAGATGGATAATGATCCCGAGCAATTTCAACCGATGGATTCGATCGCCAATAAGTTTAACCGCTTGATCATTGGTCGCGGCGATCTGTGGCATTCGGGCGCGGACGGTATCGGCTCAACCTTGGAAGACGGGAGAATGTTTCAGACCTTCTTCTTCCGTACCTTAGGCCCGCTAAAAGAAATGCGGCGCGAAACTTTGAGTGTCGAGGACCTGCCGGAACCATTGACCAAGAGCCATCCAATGGTTGATCTCTAAAGTAGCCGGTTCTCTAAAGCGCAGCTGCACAGAAAGCCCAGTCAGTCCTGCGACATTCAGACATAGCCCCAAGCGTATCTTAAAGATCCATCTCCACCCGCGGCTGCGGCTTCGCCGGCGTCGGCGCCTCGAAATGTAAAAATTCTGCATCGCTATAATCATCCACCTGAATCGCGTCGGCGCGCACCTTGTCGGCCTCGGTGAGACAAGCAAATTCCTCAGGTTGAATCACCCCGGCCTTGACTGCGTCATCGAGCAGAGTTTTGGATTTTTTATTAAGTCTGCGGCTCAGCACCGCGTCCCTAATTTTGCATTCGACGGCCTCGGCTTGGCGCACGATCTTGTAGGCGCGCTCAAGTCGCGCGATTGCCTGGTCGGGCTGTGAGGGGATGTACATACCCTGGGTCAAGCGGTCGCGCTGTTCAACGTTGCTAACAATGGCGTGCGCCACCTGATGCGACAAGCTATCGCTGGGAGATAAACTAATTAAGTTTATGCGTGACCACCAGCGCACCGGACCTTTGAAAAACCACTGCAGGCCAGGTACATCGAAATTGGCGAAGATGCCGTCAAACGCCTCTTGAATCCGCTGAAAAGCCACAGCCATCGAAAAGTCGAGAAAGACTTTATCTTCCGGCCGGCGACCTTCGGCCTCGAAGCGTTTTAGAACCGCCGAAGCGATAAACATCCACGAAAGAATGTCGGCAAAGCGCCCGGTCAGCTTCTCCTTGACCTTCAATTTACCCCCGAGCATCGCCATGGCGAGATCACTCATGATGGCAAAGCTCGCCGAAATCCAACTGAGTTTTTGCACGTAACGTCGGGTTGGGCCGCCGACCGGTGAGCGCACAAAAGCGCCGCGCGTGAGACTTAGCACCACACTGCGGGTCAGGTTGCGCAGCACGTGACCGATATGTCCCACCAACGCCCGATCAAAGGCCACAAGATCACCGCGCTCAATTGCATTGATCTCGGCAAAAGCAAAGGGATGCGCGCGCAAGGCCCCTTGGCCAAATATCATCAAAGTGCGAGTCAGAATATTGGCCCCTTCCACGGTGATGCCGATGGGCGTAGCGATGTAGGTGAGCGCGAGAGTGTTGCGCGGGCCCATGGAGATTCCGGCGCCGCCGAGAATATCCATTCCGTCATTGACTGCGTCCCGGCACTCTTCGGTCGAAGTGTATTTGGCAATCGCCGTGACTACAGCTGGTGAAATATGTTGATCAAGCGCGCTCAAAACATAGTTGCGCAAAGCCTCCAGGTAATAGGCACAGCCGGCAATACGTGCCAGTGGCTCCTCGACGCCTTCAAACTTGGCGATCGACAGTCCAAATTGTTTACGAATCGTGGCATGGCTGCCCACCACGCGCGCGATCAGTTTGGCACCCGCCGCCGACTGAGCGGGGAGGCTGATGCCACGACCAACCCCCAAACATTCCATTAACATTTGCCAACCGCGGCCCGCGCCACCGAGGCCACCGATGATCGCCTCATCGGCGCGCATGATCACATCATGACCCTGGGTCGGGCAATTGTGAAACGGCAAACCCATGGGGTCATGTCTGCGGCCCACCACTACACCCTTGAGATGCGCCGGAACCAAAGCGCAAGTGATGCCCAACTCGCTCGTACCTTTACCCAAAAGATTATCTGGATCGCGCAGTTTAAACGCCAAACCGATCAAAGTCGAAATCGCCGCCAGGGTGATCCAGCGCTTGCTCCAGTTCAAACGGATATAAATCTGCCCGTCTTCACCGCGGAATAACACGCCCTCGGCGGAAATGGCGCCGGCGTCGCTGCCGGCCGCAGGCTCGGTCAAACCAAAACAGGGAATCTCATCACCACTGGCAAGGCGACGCAAATATTTGTGTTTCTGCGCGTCCGTCCCATAGCGCACCAATAATTCCGCCGGGCCCAGAGAGTTGGGGACCATCACGTAGGTGACCATACAGACCCCGCGGGTGGTGACCTTTTGAATCACCGCACTGTGCGCGGAATGGGAAAAGCCTTTTCCGCCATATTCTTTGGGGATGATCATCCCTAAAAAGCCCTTGCGCCGGATAAAGTCCCATACTTCGGGCGGGAGCGTGCGTGTTCTAAAAATCTTATAGTCGTCAACCATGGCGCAGAGCTGCTCGACTTCGTTTTCAAGGAAACTGATTTCCTCGACCGAGAGTTGGTGATAGGGCTGCGCCAAAATGCGCTTGAAGTTCGGCTGGCCCGAGAACAACTCGGCCTCCATCCACACCACCCCAGCCTCAAGCGCCGTGCGTTCGGTGGGAGAGATATAGGGAATTAATTTGAACGCCTTCATGGTCTCCATCACCATTGCCGAAAATAGCGTCCGGCGTAGGGGTGCGAGCAAAAAGACCACCGCGACCGCGGCAAATAACGCCATTAGCCAAACGGGAGCCGCAAGACCCACTAGGAGCGCCGCGATCAATAGCGTCCACACTAAGAATGGCCACGCAAAATAACCAGCCGCTATGAAGGCAAGCGCCATAGCTAGAAGTCCCAAGGGTTCGCTGAAAAAAAATCCGAAGAAAAATGGGTGCAAAGGACCTCCAGATAGCAGTGTGAATCGATAAATAACGCGCGCCTTGGCCAAGCGCAATCTCGAATTCCTGTGTCGTTAGCGATGCTCGAAGTTTAGGCTTGAATTTCTGCTTTTTTACGCCAAGACTTGGACCATTTCGGGGGAAATATGAACAAACCTTGGTTAGAGCATTACGCGGCAGGAATTGCCCATGAAATCGATCCGACTCAATATCAGTCCATTAACGATCTGGCCGCGGCCGGGATGCAGAAGTATAGTGAGCGCGAGGCCTTCATCAATTTCGGTACGCCTTTAACCTTTGCCAACCTCGATAAACTTGCGGGGGATTTTGCTTCGTTTTTACAAAATGTGGCGAAGCTTCGCAAAGGCGACCGGGTGGCGATTCAGCTTCCGAATATTTTGCAATATCCAGTGGCCATGTTCGGGGCTCTGCGTGCCGGTCTAGTGGTCGTCAACACCAATCCGCTCTACACCGCTCGTGAAATGCGCCAACAGTTTCGTGATTCGGGCGCTAAGGCCATCGTAATTTTTGCGGATTGTGCGCCAGCGCTTGCGCAGGTTTTGCCTGATACTGAAATCGAGACCGTGGTAGTGGCCGGTGTGGGCGATATGCTGATCAATGGCGTCGCTCCTCCTTTCGCGCTGCCCACTGCTTATGCGTTTTATCAGGCTCTCGTACTAGGCGCCGACAAGCCTCTGAATCCCCAAGCCTGCACGGCCAACGATCTGGCCTTTTTGCAGTATACCGGCGGCACCACCGGCATTTCAAAAGGTGCCGAACTCACTCATGGCAATATCGTTGCCAACGTATTGCAAAATGTGGAGTGGATGCGGCCGTATCTGAAGATGGGCGAAGAAGTGGCACTGCTGGCGCTGCCGATGTACCATATCTTCGCACTGACCGTAAATGCCCTGACCATGGTTCACTATGGTGGCACGAATGTCATGGTCACCAATCCGCGCGACATTCCAGAATTTATTAAAACGCTCAAGCTCTATCCGTTCACCGTGATTACCGGCCTCAACACCTTGTTCAACGCCTTGATGAATAATCCAGAATTTGCGGAGGTCGATTTTGCCAAATTGAAAATCACGGTGGCAGGAGGAATGGCTCTGCAATCGGTGGTGGCCGAACGCTGGGAAAAGTTCACTGGCAAAGCGATCGCCGAGGGCTACGGCCTCACCGAAACATCCCCCGTGGCCACCATGAATCCGCTCCACGGCAAGCCCAAGATGGGCACCATCGGATTGCCACTCCCCAGTACTGAAGTGAAACTTTGCGATGAAAACGGTACCGAGGTTGCTATTGGTGAAGCGGGCGAGGTCTGTGTGCGTGGCCCGCAGGTGATGCGCGGATATTGGCATCAACCCGAAGAAACCGCCAAGGTCATGGCGCCTGGTGGATGGCTTAAAACCGGCGACGTCGGCATGATGGATGCGCAAGGTTTTGTTAAAATTGTCGACCGCAAAAAGGACATGATCTTGGTGTCGGGCTTCAACGTATATCCCAACGAGGTCGAAGAGATCGTGGCCATGCATCCCAAGGTGTTGGAAGTCGCCGCCATCGGTGTAGCCGATGAGCGCTCCACGGAAGTGGTCAAAATATTCGTGGTGGCCAAAGATCCCACGCTGACCGCCGAGGAATTGATGGGATTTTGCAAAATCAATCTGACCACCTACAAACTACCTAAATATATTGAGTTTAGAAAAGAATTGCCCAAGTCCAACGTGGGCAAGCTTTTGCGCCGTGAATTGCGCGAGGTCAGTCCTGGCTGAGCTCAGTGAGTTTTCGGCCAAAGTCATTCAGACCGTGCTCAAAATCCCACGCGGCAAGGTCGCGACCTATAAACAAATCGCGGCTCTGTGCGGAAAACCTCACGCCAGTCGCGGCGTGGCGTGGATTCTCAATTCCTGCGCGCGTAAATATCAGCTGCCGTGGCAAAGAGTTTTAAATTCCCGCGGCCGTATTTCCTTTCCACCGATCACCGCCAACTACGGGGCGCAGAAAGCTAAGTTGCGCCGCGAGGGCATCCACTTTTCCGCCAAGGACGAGATCGAGATGGCGAAATTCCAGTGGACGAAAAAGCCCAGAGTCAAGCGCGCGCGTGGCGAGCCCCGCATGTTCTCGGATTAGTTGCATTTTACCGGCATATCCGCGACCATGAGCTAGTGAAACTGCGTGTAACAATTGCTCTTATCGGCGTGTCCATGACCGCCGTGTCATGGTACCTGACTCAGCACTATTTCGCGGTGAGATTTGCGCAAGGCTTGGCCGGCGATTCGTTATGTCAGATCAATAGCTATTTCAACTGTGACCGAGCGACAGAGTCTCCCGTGGCGCAAATTTTCGACGCACCCATCGCCTTTTTAGGCATGATGATCGGTGCTTTCGTGGTGCTCGCTGCGCTCATTCGCAAACATGCGGGTACTCTCTTTGTGATTCTGCTGCTGAACTTCTTGGGCTGCTTGGGGCTGCTGGCCTACTCTCTCCTTGAGCTGCGCAGTCTTTGCCCGTTCTGCACCGGCTACTATTTCTTGAGCGCTGTCGCATTATTCTTATTGCACAAGTGGAAAACCGGCTGGCAAGTGAGTGCCAAAGTTCTTGTCGGATATGCGGCGGCGATTCTCGTGGTCGGCATGGGTTATCACATTTTAGCGATGGCTAAAGCGCGGGATTTAGCCGCTCAAGGCCCAGGCTTAGCGGCGGCCTTTGACCAGCTTCCCACTGGTGTTGCCGCCAGAATGTCTTCGCCTTTCAAATTAGCGTCGAGTCCAAGGGCCATAATCAAAATGGCGGTATTTTCGGACTTCGAATGCCCGGGTTGTCGCGGGCTAGCGCAAAAGATCGCGCCACTCAGGGCACGCTACGGCGACAAGCTAGACATAGAGTATTTCTTTTTTCCTTTGGACTCCGCTTGTAACCCGTGGATGAGCGTGCGTCAGCATCCCTTCGCCTGTCGGGCCGCGTGGATTGCGGCGTGCCTCCCCAATGATTTCGACCGGGTACACGATGAAATCTTTGAAAATCAGGAAAACTTTTCTGACGCCTGGTTTGAGAATTACGCGCGCAAGAATGGTGTGAGTGATTGCATGGAAAAAGATGAAGTCAAACAACAGGTGGCGGCCGTGATCAAGGCGTCAGAGCCGGTGGTTATTACTTCAACCCCCACGCTCGTGGTCAACGGGACCAAACTTAAGGGCGCGCCATCGCTGCATGTCTTGGTGGCGCTGTTCGATGAGCTCATTCGTCGCGCGGAAGGCAAGGCCCAGTGAAAGTTCACATCGATTTTCCGTTTGCGGCACGGTTTGAATTCGCCGATCCTGGCAGTAATTCCCGCGAATTGCGCACTCAGGCTCTGCAAATTTATTTGCGAAACTCAGGAATGGAGCTTGGCCATCCCGTCGAGAAGTTTGAGGTCACGGGATTTCGTGGTAATGACGAGGGAGAATTCTGGACAGTTAAGGCCGGCAATTGAGTTTCGTCACCACTGAAACGGAATTTGCACCACGGTCATTTCACTGACGCCCTCGTCATAACTATTCGGTTCGGTCGCCCCCAGTTGGGATTTTCGCTGTGGGTGGGTTGAGTCGCGTCCTTGGCCTGGACCAAGGGGCAGGTCTGGCGCTGCTTTTCGAATTTTGCGGACCGAGAACGACGGCAATGAGTACGATTCAGAAAATGGGGGCAACACTATGACTAAATTCATCTCGCTCATCGCGGCTTTACTTTCAGTTCCATGCCTTGCCATGACCAAGGGCTTTGATCTTAAAGCCGAAGTGTATATCGACGGCAAGCTGGTTTCGAGCCCGCACCTTTCGACCGCGCCTAACGAGCGCGCCAAGATTAGCCAGAAGACTGCGGCCAATCCAGACACCACGATCGAAGTCGTCGCCTCAGATTACGCATCCGCGCAGGCGGACAACGCTATTAAGATTCAATTCACCGTGACTCGTTTCGAAAATGGCAAACGCAAGGTCATTTCGCGCCCGCAAATTGTTTCACTCTCAGGCGTGCCGGCCGAACTGTCGTTGGCGGAAACCGGCAAACCCGAAGCCCTTAAAATTAAGGTCATTGCGACGCGAGTCCAGTAGGGCTCCGATCAACTGTTAGTTCGCCTGCACCGAGATCTGCATTTACAAACACTTTTTAGTTAGTAGTAACGTTGCACACGATTAACACCGTCGATCGCGCAACGCCAGTTGTAAATTTCTCGTTACAGATGTGGTGGCGTCAGGCACTTGGATGAAAAAGACAGTTCGCGCAGCTCATCCAAGCTCGGCGGCTTGCTTTGGCGCGACCAAAAAAAGATTTAGGCCTGGAATACGTTCGGTGTGAGCAACTTGGGCCAGCTCATGAAACAGCGGAACGTCTATATAGTCGTCAGTGGCGGAGGCGGTCGGACAGCTGACGTCGCCGTTTTTCCACGTGGGTTCGATTCCGGTGCCGCGGCCGAGCGCGGTTCCCTTGAGGAAGGCACCGTTGTGCGCAGTTGAGCAAATCGGGCAAAGCCAAATTGCGCAAATTAAAAGTTATTTCTTAGGCCGTTCCAGCGTCAACAGTTTTTCCTTGGTACTCAGACCGCCGGCGAAGCCAGTGAGCGAACCGTTGGCGCCGATCACTCGGTGGCACGGTACAACGATTGAGAGCGGATTTTTACCGTTGGCCGCGCCCACTGCGCGCGAGGCTTTTGGTGAACCAATGGACTTGGCCAACTCACTGTAGGTGCGGGTGACTCCGAACGGAATTTCGCTCAACGCCTTCCACACCTTAGTTTGAAAGGTGGTGCCGCCCACGGCCTTGATCGGAAAATCAAACACTTTTCGTTGACCTAGAAAATACTCGCGCAGTTGCGCTTCGGCATTTAATAGTAATGGGTGCTGTTTGGCGATTTGCATTTTTTCGAGGCGCACGCGGCCCAGTTTTTCCTTTTCCCATAGGATCGCGACGATGGCGTCGTCGCTCGCCACCAGCTTGAGTTTGCCCACGGGCGAAGTCATTTCCTTATAAAACCAACTCATTTCTTGTCCTTTCGTCGCGATAGGGCTTGTGCAAAGCCCTTCCATAAATAAATCGCCGCATAAGAGCGCCAAGGTTTGACCGCGTCGAGGTCAAGCCCGGGATGAAGATCGAGAGCCCGGCGCAAAATCAAATCCGTGGCGGGAAACGCATCGGTGTCGCCAATCGCGCGCAGACTGATGTACTCCGCCGACCACGGGCCAATGCCTTTGATCGCAAGCAAGGACTCACGAAAACGCTGCGGATCTTGGGCGTCCGAGAGGGAAATTTCTCCGGTCATAATTTGGCGGCTAAATTCGCGGAGGGTGGCTTTGCGCGCCTGCGTGGTTTTGACTCGCGCCAAATCGCAGTTGGCCAAGCTTTCGGCGCTGGGAAAACCCACCCCTTCACCATAGTGTTCCACCAGCTGTCCAATCAAATCGCGGGCGCGATCGGTCGAAACCAGCTGTCCGAGGATGGCGCACGTCGCCGTTTCAAACGGATCCCATCCGCGCGGCAAACGCAGACCCGGAAATTGCCGCGTGAGTGTGGCCAGCACCCCAACCTGGGCAAAGCTATTGGCAATAAGCAGAGGATCAGAATCCAGATCAAACATTTGGCGCACACGGCTGACCACCACGAATAACGGCTTGAGATTGGACAAGATCACGCGCAAGCGCAATTGGTGAGGTCGTTCGCTCGGACCCACTCGCAACCATCCGCTTTCGCCATCGAGTTTAAACTGGCGTTGATAAGAATTGTTGGCGATGGTCTCAATCCCAGGAATTCGATGTGACCAAAAGAAGCTTAAAATGGTCTCCCAGTCGTAGGGCGGGCGAAAGGCCAAGTTTAGCTCGACGCCGTCACCGCTCACGCTCACTTTGCTTTTGCGCAATTGCAGAGGGGCACGCGCAAAGCGTCTTTTAAAGGCGTCATTGAACCGGCGCAGAGATGCAAAGCCCGCGGTAGTCGCCACTTCGGTCATCGGCATCCGGGTTTCGACAATCAGTTTGCACGCGAAGTTCAGCCGATTATTATCCGAAATTTGTTTAGGAGTATGGCCAAGCTCTTCGACGAACAGCCGGCGCAGATGGCGGGCGGTGACTCCGAACTGTTCGGCGAACGGCTCTTCTTGCAGCTCCAGCAATTGATTGGCGGCGATGCGGCGCAGGGCCCGTTGCACCACGGCCGAGGTGCAATGCCCCGAGGGCGAAAGTGGCGCGGTCTCGGGCCGGCAACGCAGACACGGGCGATAACCGCCCTTTTCGGCTGCGGTCGCGCTGTTAAAAAATTCGACGTTTTCACGTTTGGGTTTGGCGGGGCAGATCGGGCAGCAGTAGATGCCGGTGGTGCGCACCCCGACAAAAAACTTTCCGTCAAAACGATAGTCCCGGGCGAGCATGGCTTGGTAAAAAACGTCGGCTTGGTGCATGACTAGGACTGTAGCTCAAGTGAGGCGGAATTTCTCGCCATTTTCGGACAACGTCATTCCGCGGCTTGGTTTTTCCCTGTTTCAGAAAACCATCCACGGGTGGTCTACCTGGCCATAGCTATTTTAAAAATTTTACTGTGACCTATGATTTGGCCCGGCCCTAACTAATGATTGGATAATTTGATCCAATTTACCCAAGAACTGCGAGCGCGCTTTCTTATCCATCGGCGCCGGTCCGCCGCGCATTTCGCCCATATGCCTTAAATTTTGCATCAGCTCCCGATTCGCTACGGCCGTCCCAATATTGTCCGCGGTAAACTCATTGCCCTTAGGTCCAAGCGCCCGTCCGCCTTTTTTCACCACGCGTTCGGCCAGCAAAATATCCGCGGTCACGGTAATGTCCAGACTAGTAACCTTGTCGGCGATCCAATCGTCAGCCGCATCGAAACCGCCGCTCACCACGCACATCTCCACCAAAGGATCGATAGGCACGGTGAGATACTTGTTGGCCACCACCAACACCTTGATTTTATAGCGGGCGGCAACCTTGTAAACTTCGTCCTTGACCGGGCAACCGTCGGCGTCGATGAAGATTTGTATCACTTCTTGTAGGGCATCTCACCGAGGTAGTCTTTTTTGCCGACTTCCACGCCATTGTGACGAAGAATTGAGTACGCGGTGGTCATGTGGAAATAAAAGTTCGGGAGCATGTGCTGCACCACAAAATCATGACCCAGCATCCATTTGCCTTCCCACCGTGGCGTCGTAATTTTGCGAGTGGCCGCGTCGCTAAAGTCGATTTCGGAAAAGCTAAAAAGGTACTCTGTGGTTTGTTGAATCCGCTGGCGCAATTCGGCGAAGGTGGTTTCTTTATCGTCATGGGTCGGAGCATCTTTACCCGTCAAGCGCGAAACTCCGAGTTTAGCGGTGTCGCAGGCAATTTGGATTTGGCGCAAAAGATTGAACTGGTCGGGCGCCAGCCGCGACTGCAGTAAGACCGATATATCGAACTTTTTACTTTCGGCAAAGGTCTGACCTTTGGCCAATAGGGCGCCGAGATTGTGCAGCATTTTTGTCATTTGGGGAACGCTTAAATCATACAGCATGGGAGCCTCCTTAGTTGTGGGAGAACCTAACTTTTGAGAGGGAGAGACTCAAGGGGTTTCAGATGGTGGCGCCCCGCGCACAAACTGTGCGCACAATCGGCCCTGCCGTCCTCCGCCCGGCTCTAACCCATTGTTCCTCACCGCACTTCTCACTAATCTTCACGCCAAAAAAGATCTTATGAAAAAACTAATTCTGTTTATTAGTGTGTTGGCAATGTCTGCATGTTCGGTCAAGGCGACGGGAGGAGGCGAAGATGCGGCCCCGCAACCGCCCCGCCTATAATGAGTGAACCGGGCCACCTAACTGACAATAATCGGCCCTCAATAAAATCTTTACGTACCCTACTGCAGTCACCACCCTCCAGTTTCGTCATAAGCTTGGCTCGAATACTGGATATGCCTTCCAATGGCCCTCATGATGAGGGTCGCAAAATTCTCATTCCTATTGGATGAGAGTCGGGAACGGATTGAAACACATGAAGCGATTAAGTTCTGCCTTGGTTCTACTCGCATTCAGTTTCTTTGAGGCACCGATCTTTCCTGCCGCTGACGCTGATAAGCTGCCACTCTTCGCCCGCCCCAAATCGGGTGTCTATGTATAATCTGTTAGTGTCAGGGCTGATCCTAACATCACTTTTCAGTCTCGCCGGAGCAACTGAATCGTCTCAATCTGAACCCAATCAATCACCTTTTCCCGCTTGCAGTTTGGCAGCCATCGGCGAAAACCGGGACTTTAGGCACAGGTCGGAACAAGCGGAAAGAGCTGCGGCGCTCACCAAAGCCAAGTTGAGCACCTATTTTGATCTTACAATTTCGGCCCGTAAGGGGCTGCAAGCTTGCATTGGCAGTGATCGTGCAGATTGCCCGCAAAAGATCGCCGAGATTAAGAAATTGATCGGGCAAAAAATCACGATGTTACGATATAGTCTAGCCCTCTCCGGGACTTCTGCAGACGGAATCTTAGGTAAGCGAACAGACGCAATTTCACCCCGAATTGCTCTTCCCAGCTATTTTGGTGGTTCCGAGCTTGCGCCTTTGAGTCGCGGTGAAATTCAAGCGGCTAGGGCACTTCGTCAGCGGATTCTCGGACTCATTGATCAGTTTGAAGGTCATGATAAAAATGGAAAGAGCATGGACAAGGACGCGCTTATCAGAATGTGCGAAGCTGCCGGCGAGGCTCGGGAATGTCGGCTGTACCACGCCTATCAAATCAATCAAAAAATCTGGTTCCAAAGCGAGATGCAGTCCGTGTCCTCGAAAATTATTGATTCGTTGCCCATGATTATTTATTTTGGTCGGGGAGATTTTTCGGATGAACAGCTGGCAAGCTCCCTAGAACGATCCAAGCGCACCCTTGAACATTGGAAATCTGAAGTTCTAGCCTCGTCTAATCCCGGTAGTCTATTTTATGATTATCCAAAGTTTGCAAACGAGGTCTTACACAAAAATCCTGAACTCTGCGCACCGGTCGTGGAAAGTTACCAGCGGGCTAAACATATTTCTAAGTTAAAGAAATATGGTGTCGTGGCAGGAAGTGTCGTTGCCCTTGTCGGCGCATGTGTATATGGCACACCCCTAGGTTGTGCAGCCGGGGGCGGCATCCTGTCGGGAACAGAAATCGCATTAACGCTATCCCAGTTCCATCGGTTAAAGGAGAGATTTCTGGCCTCGGATGACCAGAGAGCTGTTCAATCTGTGGCTGTTGATGAGGCCTTGACCGACCTCATCGTGTCAGTGGCTTTTGCTGGATTTGAGGGACTGCCGATGTTGGGCAAAATCGCAAGACCGGGCCTCTCCCCGAGCTCAACCCGCCATGAGTTGACGGAAGCAATATCGGATAATGTTCGGAGTAAGCTCGGTCAGGAAGGCGCAACGCAAGGGGATTTCGGCATAGGCACCAAGACTGGAGTTGAAGCAGATAAACGTGCAATTTATTTTGCACTAGCGAGTCTAGCGGGGAACTAAGAGGCCCGAGAGCTGCCGCATTCCAGGTCAATTTTCGCTTTTATTGCGGAAACACAGTCGCTCTCTGGATTCTTAGGGCAGTAAACGGCGCGAATAATGTGTTCGACCATTGCGTCTTCTGCAGTCTTTTGGACGGACAAATCGGGATTGCCCTCGGTCGGTTCCTCAGCGATCTCGATAAATCGTTTGGCATCTAAACATGTTGCAAGGGTCCAGGAGTTTCCCGCATGGGCATTCCAGGAAAAGGCTAAAAGTGCAGTTATCAATAGTTTCATATTTTCACCCTTGCTCAGTTTTTTGACAGCGTCCTCGAGTTCAAGAGCCATTTTACGGCACCTTGAATTCTCGAGATGAACGAGATGAAAATAATGCATTCCCTGTGCCAATATTCGTCCCTTATGAAAATATCGAAGAGTCGGGGCAGGAGGAACTGCTGCTGCAGGGTAAAATTCGCGCCTATCTTTTGCCGCCAGGCAAAGCCTTTCGCGAAATGCCGTTCACGCAGCGTTTTTAAGGCGCTGAAAAATTTCAACTAGCGCACGCAACACTTCAGGGTCATAGCGCCCGGCTAGTTTGCCGCTCATCAGGGCAATGGCGTCAAGAGGCATCATCGGTTCGTTATAAGAACGTTTGGTAGTCAGCGCATCGTAAGTGTCAGCCACCGACACCACCCGGGCCATGGCGTGAATCTCCTGCGCGCTCAGCTTTTGCGGATAGCCATTGCCTAAAAAACTCTCGTGGTGCTCGAACGCGCACGCCTTAATATTTTCACTAGAGTTGTGTTCGTTGAGAATCATCAATCCGAACTGCGGATGTTTTTGCATCTGCAGCCATTCGGCATCGGTCAGCGCGCCATTCTTACAAATGATTTCAATTGGCACGTGGCGCTTGCCAATATCGTGAAACAGGCCGCCGAGCCCAAGTTCCTTTAGGTCGGCATGGCGAAAGCCGACGGCTTGGCCGAGCCCCAGCGAATAAATGCTGACGTCGAGGGAATGATTGTAGGTGTAAAAATCATGGCTTGAAAGTCCGATCAAATTAGCCATAGCCGAGGCGTCCGATTCCATAAAGGCAACGAAATCCTCGACCACTTGGCGCGCATCGTGGAGCGCGACTTCAATGTCAGGGCGTTCAAACAGCTCTTCGACCAGCACCATTGTGCTTTCGCGCAAGATTAACGCTTTTTGTTTAGTATCCAGGGTGTCACTGACCAAACTCTCGCGCACAAAATTTTGGTAGCGTGAACGATCGGCCGAGAGAATGTAAAAAGCTTCGGGTGCCTTTTTTTCAAAGTTGACGATTTTTTCAGCCTTCAATTTATCGCCGGCGCGCAAATAATGCACGCGGCGTCCGCCTATTTGCACGAACAGATCGAAGGGAATAGCTTGCACCGGAGGCAAACTATGCAGCCGAATTTTCATATACTTCTGCGCCTGTCCGGATTCCGTCATAGTTAGATTATGCCACGCTTTGATTGACTCTCCAAACAAAGATGGCAGACTTGAGGCCCATTATGGAGCTTCAGTTTGATACAAGTGTTCAGTTCGTAAAAGGGATTGGCCCAAAGTTGGGCGACTTTTTACGTAGCCGCGGAATCGAGCGCGTGCAAGATTTGCTCGAGTATTATCCGCGCGCCTACGAGGACCGCCGGGCCGTTTGCCATATCCAGTCTTTAGTCCCGGATCAATTGGTGAGTCTCAAAGCGCATATCCATAAGGTGCGCTCGATGCCAATGGGTAAGTCGAACCGCCGCATCTGGGAAGTGGTTGTCGCCGATTCTACCGGCCGCATTGCCTGCAAATATTTTCGGATGCCCTACAAGGGCTATTTCGAACGTTTCGAGCCGTTTCAAGAGGTGCGGGTGATCGGCAAAGTGACCCATTACCGCGGTACCATGGAGTTTCACCATCCCGACATTCACCCGACGGCCCAAGACGAGGTCAACGAAAATTCTTTAGTTCCCATTTACGCCGCGATCGAGGGGTTGACGTCGAGTAAGATTTCACGCTTGCTCAAGACCCTGTTGACGCAGTCGATTCCCGAGACTTTGCCAGCATGGATCCGTGAAAAGTATGCGCTCCTCAGTTTAGATCCCGCGCTCAAGCAGATCCACCAGCCGCCGGTGGAGCTAGGCGATCAGTTTTTAAGTTTTTCCTCGCCCGCGCAAAGGCGGGTAATTTTTGATGAGTTCTTCACTCTCGAACTGCATTTAGCGTTGAAGAAAGCAGGCCTTGAAAAAGAGCGATCGACGCCCATTGCTGCGCGCGGTTTGTGGAGCGAAGCGCTCAAAAATAATCTTACGTTTCGGCTCACCCAGGCTCAGTTGCGTGCCTTTCAAGAGATCACCTTGGATTTACAAAAACCCCATCCCATGCATCGCCTGGTTCAAGGCGATGTCGGAAGTGGCAAAACTTTGGTGGCTTTGATGGCCGCGGCTTTCGCGGCCGAGGGTGGAGTGCAGACCGCGCTGATGGTACCCACCGAACTGTTGGCCGATCAGCATTTTCACAATGCCGAGAAATATTTGCGGCCGCTAGGTATCGGCGTGGGCCTGCTCACCAGTCAGACCAAGTCCAAAGAGCGCGCGACTTTGCTTGGGGACTTGGGTGCCGGCCGCGTGCAGCTCCTCATTGGAACCCATGCTTTAATCCAAGACGACGTGGAATTTCACAATCTGGGTCTGGTGGTGATCGACGAACAACATCGCTTTGGCGTAGAACAGCGCAATCGTCTCAAGTGCAAAGGTTTATCGCCGCACTTTTTAGTGATGACTGCCACGCCGATTCCACGCACTCTGGCAATGACAGTCTACGGCGATCTCGACGTGTCGGTGATCGACGAAATGCCGCTCGGGCGTCAACCGATTGTCACCCGCAAGACTTTTCAGAGTAAACGGAATTTGATTGCGTCTTTTGTGACCGCGCAGCTCAAAAAGGGACGCCAAGCCTATTTTGTTTATCCGCTGATCGAAGAGAGTGAAACCCTGGAGCTAAAAAACGCGCTGGAAGAATTTGAACAGGTGACCAAGGAGTTCGCCGGTTTTAAAGTCGGGCTGCTTCATGGTCGCATGAAAGCCGCGGAAAAAGACGACGTGATGGGGCGTTTTCGTGCTGGCGAAATTCAAATTCTGGTGTCGACTACGGTGATCGAGGTGGGCGTGGACGTACCTAATGCCACGCTCATGGTGATTGAGCATGCCGAGCGTTTCGGACTTTCCCAGCTGCACCAATTGCGCGGGCGGGTAGGCCGGGGCGAGCACAAAAGCTTTTGTATATTGGTTTTAGGCTATGCACTTTCTGATGAAGCCACCCAGCGAGCTGAAATTATGGAGCGTACCAGTGACGGTTTCAAGATTGCCGAGGCCGATTTAGAAATGCGCGGTCCGGGTGAATTTTTGGGTACCCGGCAAAGCGGACTTCCCGGTTTCAAAATGGCCAATTTGGTGCGCGATGTGCGCATTTTACAAGAGGCCCGGGCTGCGGCGTTTGCGTTGATTGAACGCGATCCGACCCTCAGTCAGGCCGAGCATTCCGAGCTGCAGGTCCGTCTTGAGCAGGTAATGAAGACTTGGGTCGGGTAACGATCCAGCTACACTTGGCGAGGCGCACTCAGTAAAAATTTCACGACAAGTGCCGATTTTTGTTAATATGCCCCGACTATATTTGATTATACGTGTCAAAAATGGTAAACCACTAGCTCTTTCGGATCAGATCCGAACTTTCAAATACGGCTGGAGGGTTTTCATGGTTTCATTCAAGGTCGGCGACAATGCTGTTTATCCTGGTCATGGCGTGGGTAAAGTCACAGCGATCGAGACCAAAGAGATCCTTGGCACCAAACACACATTCTACAGTATCAATATAATTGACTCAGGCATGAAGATTATGGTGCCTAAGAACAACGCGGAAGCCGTTGGATTACGCCCGATCATCTCGCGTGATGAAGCCAAGAAGGTTATTGAGATTCTGCGTGAGACCAACGTCAAGATCGACAATCAAACCTGGAATCGCCGCTATCGTGAATATATGGAAAAAATTAAGACCGGCTCGGTTTATCAAATCGCCGAAGTTCTGCGCGACCTATTTTTACTCAAAGTCGATAAAGAACTCAGTTTTGGCGAGCGTAAGATGCTCGACAATGCTCGCACTCTGTTGCTGCGCGAGCTTTCGCTAGCCACCGGTCACGACGAACTGCGCGCTCAAGACGAAGTTCGCGCCATCTTTAATATTCAGTAAAACTTGGTTTCATTGTAGGATAGATCCTCTATTTGAGGTGAAACCATGTCTAATTCCCCTGTTCGCGTTCGCTTTGCCCCGTCGCCCACCGGCTATTTGCATGTGGGCGGTGCACGCACCGCCCTCTACAACTATCTCTTCGCCAAACATCATGGCGGCGAATTTATCTTGCGCATCGAAGACACCGATCAGGCCCGCAGCACCGAAGAGTCGATGCAGATGCAAATTAATGATCTCGCCTGGCTTGGTCTAAAATGGCAAGAGGGTCCCGACTCAATATCGCTCATCGATGTGGGTCCGCACGGTCCTTACCGCCAGAGCCTTCGCCTGAGCATTTACAAAGAGCACGCGGAGAAACTGCTGGCCGACGGTTTAGCCTATCATTGTTTTATGACGGATGATGAGATCGAAGTGCAGCGTAAGGAATCCCTCCGGCTCGGAAAGCCTCCGCAAGTGAATTCACCTTATCGCGATTGGCCGCTGGCCAAGGCTTTAGAACACAAGGAAAAGGGCCATAAGGCCTCGGTTCGCTTTAAGGTGCGGACTAAGAAAGATCATGTCCTGCCGGATTTGGTGCGCGGAGAGGTGACGTTTCCGTCGGATATGGTGGGAGATTTCGTAATGCTGCGTTCGAGCGGCATGCCGGTTTACAATTTTTGTTGTGCCATCGACGATGCATTGATGAAGATTAGCCACGTGTTTCGCGCTGAGGAACATTTGAGCAATACATTACGTCAAATGATGCTCTATGAGGCTTTTCACTATGAGCTGCCGAAGTTCGGGCACCTTTCCATCATCTTGGGTTCGGACCGCCAGAAATTGTCAAAGCGCCATGGGGCTACGAGCTGTTTTGAATATGCGCAAAACGGTTACTTGCCCGAGGCGCTGAATAATTTTGTGGCGTTGCTCGGCTGGAGCTCTCCGGAGGCCCAGGAGATTTTGTCGATGGAAGAGATGATCAATCAGTTTTCTTATGAGCGTTTAAACTCGTCGCCGGCGGTATTTGACGAGCAAAAGTTGAGCTGGGTCAATGCCACGCACTTGCGCGCCCTACCGGCGGAGGAACTATGGCGGCGAGTGGAACCATTTTTGACCGAGGCGGGTTTGGTAATGCCCAAAGATCCGGCGTGGCGTGAGCGGGCTTTGAACACGCTCAAAACCAGCATGACGAATCTCAAGGATGCGGTGGAACTCTTTCGCCCGCTCAATGAGGCACCTGTCCCGGTGAAAGAGGATGCGCGCGAAGTTTTGAGTTGGCCGACAACTAAGATTGTGATCGAGGCGTGGAAAACGGGCGTTGAAAAATTTAATAGCGAATACATGGAGGAAAGTGACTTCCTGAAATTGCAGGACTCGATTAAAGAGGGACTCGGCGTAAAGGGCAAGCATCTCTTTCAACCGGTGCGGGTCGCGGTGATCGGCACTCCGCAAGGAACAGAACTGAAAATGCTGGTGCCGTTGCTCAATAAAAAACTTTTGATCGCCCGCGCGGAGCATGTTTTGCAGCATATGGAAAAGGGGCCAACGTGAGCATTGTCATTTACAATTCCCAGAGCCATAAAAAGGAAGAGTTTGTTCCGCTCACTCCGGGCCAAGTGAAAATGTATGTGTGCGGACCCACGGTCTATGATTTTCTGCACGTGGGAAATTTTCGCGGCGCCATTTTTTTCAATGTGGTTCGGAATTGGCTCGAGTATCGCGGCCTAAAGGTGCAGTTTATTTACAACTACACCGATGTGGATGACAAAATTATTAATCGCGCCTTGAAAGAAAAAGTTCCTGCCGAGGAGATCGCCACCCGTTTTATCGCCGAGTTTGAACAGGACTTCAATGCGCTGAACTTGCACAAGCATACGCGCAACCCTAAAGTCACTGAGTTTATGACCGAAATCATCGCGTTCGTCAGCGACCTTATCACCAAGGGCAAAGCTTATGAAGTCGAGGGCGATGTGTTCTACGATGTGCATGCGTTTCCAGAGTATGGAAAATTATCCCATAAGAACATTGAAGACCTGGAGGCCGGTGTGCGCATCGAGGTGGATTCGCGCAAAAAACACGCTTCGGATTTTGCCCTGTGGAAGAAAGCTAAGGAAGGTGAGCCGTTCTGGCCCTCGCCCTGGGGTGACGGTCGTCCCGGTTGGCACATCGAGTGTTCGGCCATGGTGCGCGGAATCTTGGGGGACACGATTGATATTCATGGCGGGGGGCTCGATCTGATTTTTCCTCATCATGAGAATGAAGTGGCGCAAAGTGAGGGCCTTAGCGGCAAGGTGCTGGCACGCTACTGGATGCACAACAATATGCTGAACTTTGGCTCGCAAAAAATGTCCAAATCGCTTGGCAACGTGCGTTCGGCACGTTCGTTCATGCAGGAGTACAATCCAGAAATATTTAAGTACCTGATGTTGTCCGCGCATTACCGCAGCGTTTTGGATTTCTCGCCGGGGCAGATCGAGCATGTGATTTCCAATTTGGCGCGCCTTTACTCGGCACTATGTTGGGCGACGAAAATCATTCAATCCCCTCAGGACAAGGCACCGCCCGCGGATTTTGCCAAAGTTTTGACGGACGCAAAATTGGGGGTCGAAACCAGTTTAGATGACGATTTCAATACGCCCGAAGCCTTGGCGCGGTTGTTCGAGGTGGTACGCGGTTTTAATAATTTGACTCGCACTCCGGGAGCGGTGACGCCGCAAAAGGCCGCCATCGGGCAGGCGTTCTTGCAATGGAGCCAGTGGCTGGGGCAAAAGCTGAGTCTTTTTGCCGAACCGCCGGCGGAATTTTTAACAACCTTGGACGACATGCTTTTAAAGCAAAAGAAACTCGATCGCGCCCAAATCAATGGTTTGGTGAAGGAACGCACCAGTGCCCGCGCCAACAAAGACTTCAAACGCGCCGATGAATTGCGCGTGCAGCTAAAAGATATGGGCATAGCGGTGCAAGACGGGGCTCAGGGTAGTGAGTGGGAGGTCGCGAAGTGAGTATGAAACGGGAGCCCCTGTCCAAGTTCAAACTCGAATCAAAATTCAAACCGGCGGGCGACCAACCGAAGGCGATTCGGGAACTTATCGACAACACCCGCCGGGGCATCGCCCATCAAACTCTTCTAGGGGTCACAGGTTCAGGCAAAACCTTCACCATGGCCCACGTTATAAACGAAATGAATTTACCATCGTTGATCTTGGCACCCAATAAAACTTTGGCGGCCCAGCTCTACGCCGAGTTCAAGGAGCTTTTTCCCAAGAACGCGGTGGAATATTTTGTAAGCTACTACGATTATTATCAGCCCGAGGCCTATTTGCCTTCAAGCGGTACCTATATAGAAAAAGATTCGGCGATCAATGAGCAAATCGATCGCATGCGCCATTCGGCCACGCGTTCGCTCTTTGATCGGCGCGATGTGATTATTGTCAGCAGTGTTTCGTGCATTTATGGTTTGGGCAGTCCCGAGGCTTATCAAGACATGATGATTCGGGTGGAGGCGAACAAAGAGATCCGCCGCGATTCTTTTCTGCGCGAACTGGTGCGCATTCAGTATAAGCGCAACGATATCGATTTTTCGCGCGGTACGTTTCGCGTGCGTGGTGATGTCGTTGAGGTTTTTCCGCCGTCGGAAGAAGAACGGGCGATCCGCATCGAGTTTTTTGGCGATTTTATCGACAAGCTGTCGTGGGTCGATCCATTGCGGGGGCAACTGATCGAAGAGCTGGATAAAGTGGCGATTTATCCGGGCAGCCACTACGTCAGCGGTGAGGAGCAAAATCGTCGCGCGGTGGAGACTATTCGCGATGAACTGCGCGAACGCATTCAATATTATCAGACGGAGATGAAGTATGTGGAGCGCGAACGGGTGGAGATGCGCGCACAATACGATTTGGAACTGATTCAGGAGATGGGCTCCTGCCCCGGCATTGAAAATTACTCGCGTCACTTCACCGGCCGCGCGCCGGGCGAGGCACCGCCCACGCTAATTGAGTATTTTCCCGATGAATTTCTGTGCTTTATCGATGAGAGCCACGTTACGGTGCCGCAGATTGGCGGCATGTACCGCGGCGACCGCGCGCGCAAGCTGACGCTGGTGGAGCATGGTTTTCGCCTGCCTTCGGCTCTCGACAATCGCCCGTTGAATTTTCAAGAGTTCGAAAATCACATGGACAAAGTGGTTTATGTGTCGGCGACCCCAGGCGAATACGAGCTGCGCAAAAGCGAAGGCATTGTCATCGAGCAAATCATTCGCCCCACCGGCCTCGTCGATCCCCAGATCAGCGTGCGCCCGGTGAAATTTCAAGTCGACGATCTTCTACAAGAAATCCGCGCGCGGGCCGCCCGCCACGAGCGCGTACTGATCACGACCC
The DNA here is from genome assembly GCA_025354795.1 of Pseudobdellovibrionaceae bacterium. Taxonomy (GTDB): domain Bacteria; phylum Bdellovibrionota; class Bdellovibrionia; order Bdellovibrionales; family UBA1609; genus JALHOQ01. The sequence continues at coordinate 19,707 of JANXMF010000214.1, read as the reverse complement.
TAACCAAACGCACAGCCGAGGATTTGACCAGCTACTACGAAAACCTCGGGGTGAAGGTCAAATACCTCCACAGCGATATTGTGACTTTGGAGCGCACCGAAATTATTCGCGATTTGCGGCTCGGAATTTTTGACGTTTTAATTGGCATCAATTTGTTGCGCGAGGGTCTCGACATTCCTGAAGTGTCGTTAGTGGCCATTACCGACGCCGACAAAGAGGGCTTCCTGCGCTCAGCGCGTTCGTTGATCCAAACCATTGGCCGCGCGGCTCGTAATATCAACGGGCAGGTGGTGCTTTACGCCGACAAAATGACGGAGTCGATGACCAAGGCGATCGGTGAGACCAATCGCCGCCGCGCGATTCAAGAAAAGTTCAATGTGGAAAACGGCATCACTCCCACTACCATCAAAAAGCGCATTAGCGAGGGCCTTAGTGATTTGATGGGGATGGAAGTGATGGTGCGTGATGCCAAGGAGCGTAAGAAAGTCTTGCGTGAAAACATCGCGGTCTACACCGGTGATCCTAAGAAGTTGGCGGCTCAGATCGCCAAGCTACGCAAGCAAATGAAGCGGGCTTCGAACGGTCTTGAGTTTGAAGAGGCGGCGCGGATTCGCGATGAAATCAAACGTCTTGAGGTACTTGATTTGTCCATGCACAATGGCGAAGTGGATAAGGAGTTTTCCGCCGTCGTCGCGGGGGATAAGTGAACGGGCTCAAAGAAAAAGTCGCGCAGTTTCCGACTGAGCCCGGCGTTTACATTATGAAAAACGCCCGCGACAAAGTGGTATACGTGGGCAAGGCCAAAAGCTTGCGTGCGCGGGTGCGAACTTACTTCGGTGCCCTTCCCGACAGTGCTGTTAAGACTAAATTTTTAATGCTTCAGGTGCAAAATGTGGAATACATTTTGACCAAGACCGAAGTCGAAGCTTATTTGCTCGAAGCGTCGCTCATCAAGAAGTACCGCCCGCGCTACAATATCCGCCTTAAAGACGATAAGTCCTATCCATATATCCGCGTGAGCATTGAGCAAAAATTCCCGCGCTTTTATTTGGCCAGGCGGGTGCACTCCGATGGCGCGGTTTATTTTGGACCGTACGCATCGGGTCTTTCGGTGCGCGAAACCATCCGTTTCTTGAACAAGACCTTCAAAATTCGCGATTGCACCGATAGTTTTTTTAAGTCGCGCACGCGTCCATGCATCTCCTATCAAATTGGTCAGTGCACGGCCCCCTGCGTGGAGTTAATTAGGGTGGAGGCCTACCGCCAAGATATTGAGTCGTGTTTGAGTTTCCTAAAGGGCCGCAGCGGTAACACCCTCAAAGATCTTGAAACGCGCATGAAAGTCGCGGCCAAAGAAGAGCGCTTTGAGCAAGCCGCTAAAATCCGCGATTCGCTGACCGCAATCGAACGCATCTGGGAACGGCAGTCGGCGGTTACACTCGACAGGGACTACGATCAGGATGTGATCGCTTTTGTTGGCGACAAGCGGGGCACTTTGATTGAGACTCTGCATGTTCGCGGCGGCCTAATGATTGGTTCGCGTCCGCACTTTATGAACCGCTTTGATTGCCATTCCGATCTTGAGGAAATCAGAGACTGGCTAACCTCTTTTCTCAATCAATATTACTCAGAGAATATTATTCCCGACGAAATCATTCTGCCAGTGGATCTTGGCTCAGATATTATCAAACTACTACAAGCTGTGTTTGTGGAGCGTCAAAAAAAGCGCGCCAAAGTAGCCGTGGTCAATGGCCGCGAGGGCAAAGCCCTAATGGAGTTGGCACTGACCAATGCAAAGAGCCATTTCCAGGACGCGGTAAACAAGGCGGACCAGCAGGCCCAAGGTTTGGCGCTGATTCAAGAAAAATTTTCGTTGCCAAATCTTCCCCAGCGCATTGAGTGCTTTGATATTTCCAATTTTCAGGGTGCGGAGAATGTGGCGAGCCAAGTGGTGTTTGAAGACGGTTTGCCGCGCAAAGCCGACTACCGCCGCTACAAAATAAAAACGGTTGAGGGCAGCAACGATTTCGCGGCGATGAAGGAAGTCTTGAGTCGAAGATTTACCCACACTGAGTACGAAGAACCGGATTTGATTGTAGTCGACGGAGGCAAGGGCCAACTTAGTATGGCGGTCGCGGTACTTAAGGAGATCGGCCGCCCGGACATTCCAGTGGCGGGCTTGGCCAAAGCGCGCATACAAGGCGATTTTCAAGAATCCGAAGTCAGCATGAGCCAAGAGCGGTTTTTTCTCCCTGGTCGTCAGAACCCGGTGATTTTTCCCACCAACTCCGAAGCGTTCCAAATCCTCACCGGCATTCGTGACGAGGCCCATCGTTTCGCCATCAACTATCACCGTAAACTGCGTGACGACAAAACTTTGACCAGTGTCTTGGATGCGATTCGCGGGCTTGGCGAAAAACGCAAAAAGACTTTGCTCAAGACGTTTGGCAGCGTCGACAAAATTATGCTTGCGCCGTTGGAGGCGCTGACAGAATTGCCGGGCATGAATCGAGTCGTGGCGGAGCGTGTGTTGCTGCAATTGCGTGAGATGGATCAAGAAGAAGAGTAGGCCTTACTTAGCCTCGGGCGAGAGCAAAGAGGACGCGGGCGGAATCATGGGTGTGGGATGCGCCGACTGACCGGGGCACGCTATATAATACGCCATTGCACCCGCCATGGCGACAAACACGCAAGCCGTATGAATAGTTTTGAGTGAGACCAAGTGAGCTTCTGGATTGCCGTGCTTAGGCTCGAGCTTACTGAGCGCCTCCGCCATCACTGCCTGAGCACTGCGCAGGTCGGCCCCCGCGTTGACCGCGTGAACACTGGGGCCGATGGAGAGCGCGAGAATCAGAACGGAAAGGGTTAAGGCCTTCATGCATCTCGAAGATGCAGGTCTTGTGTCTGGCGAGAGTGGCTTTTGCTTGGTTCCAGCGCATGAGATTCGCACGAGTGTAAAGCGATTTTACGCACGAGCGGCCGCCTGACGGGACATTGATAATAATTGAGGCGAATGCGCACCTAACCGGCAGCAGACGGAACCTTTTTAGCTTTCGGCAAAAGTGCATTCACTTTGCTTTTCAAAATATCGTAATCAATAGGCCGTATTGTGAGCTTGCCTGGCTTCCTTACGGAGTATCAATAATAAAAATGAAGGACCTTTCTGACCGACCTGGACCAAATTTTAGTTAATGCGCGTCGAGAACTACCGCGGACTTGCGTTTGAACTTGAGCAAGGCCAGGGGAACAAACGCAAAGCCGGTGAGAATCATCATGATCATGACCAATTGCAAAAAGCCCATCATAAAAACCTGGTTCTGCACCTTGTGATAAAGGGTTTGCAAAACATCCTGAGCGCCGGCGTTGAAGCCGACTTCCTTGCTGAGCTTGGACTCAAGCGCGCCGTTTGAGCGCGCATAAAAGTTTTGCACATTAGGATTGAGGAGCGAGACCCTCCCAACTAAATCTAAATAGTTTTGATGGCTCAGCGAGGTCAGCAGCGTGGCCACCAGGGCGATTCCCATGCTACCGCCGATTTGTCGAAACAGGTTGAGCAGGCCGGAGACCTGACCCATGGCAGAGCCGGTGAATTGGCTGAGAATCCCTGAATTGATCGGCACGAATAAAAACGCTAGCGCGAACCCACGCATGTAGAGCATGTGCAAAATTTCTTCTTTGGGTGACGCCGGCGAAAACTGCAGCATCATCAGGCAGCACAACTCAAGGCACATAAATCCGGTGAAGATTAAGATTTTTGGATTCACCCCAGCCTGCATAAAGCGCCCGATAAACGGCATCATCATGATGGTTACCAGCGAACCCGGTATGAACATCGCTCCGATTTGAGTGGCATCATAGTGATACGTCACTCCTAAAAAAATCGGCAAAACAAAAATTAAGCCGTAGAGAAAAAATCCCAAGCACATCATCAGCATTACGCCATAGCGGACCGTAGATTCCAAAAACAGCCGCACGTTAATGATCGGATCCTTGACCCTCAGTTCCCACCACACAAAGGTAGGAAGGCAAAAGCCGGCGATGAGCGTGTTGATGAAAATCGCCTTTGAACTAAGCCAATCCTCCGACTGGCCGCGCTCGAGAACATATTGCAAACATCCGACTCCGGCCACCAGCAAAGCTAAGCCCCAGGTGTCGAGTTTGGGCTTGGCCTTGCCCTCTTGGGCTTGCATGTAGGTGGGATTGGAAATCACCAGCGCTCCCACAAAAAATGCCAAAAGTCCTAACGGCAGATTGACGTTGAAGATTGAGCGCCAGCCAAATTGATCGGTGAGGTAGCCTCCCAGCACGGGCCCCAAGGCCGGGCCAATCATTACGCTCATGCCAAAAATCGCGCCCGCCATTCCCGCCTTTTCTTTGGGAAACTGCTCGTAGATTAAAGTTTGCGAGGTGGGCAGCAGGGCACCGCCGGCGAGGCCCTGCAGGATGCGAAAAATGGTTAAACAAAATAAATTTGGGGCTAGACCGCAGGCGACCGATGCCGCGGTGAAAAATAAGATGCAGCCCAGATAGTACTTGCGTCGGCCAATGCGCTCGCCAAGCCATGAGGCCACCGGTAATACCACCGCGTTGGCAATAGCATAACCGGTAATAACCATGGAGATGTCTTCCAATGTTGCGCCCAGATTTCCCATCATAGTGGGTAGGGCGACGTTAACGATGGACGTGTCTATAATTTCCAGCAGAGAAGCCAGAACGGCGACGAACACGATCAGGGCAGACTGGCGATTCATAAAAAACCCCTAGTGCACGGAAACCTTGACGTTGGCGGAAAGGCCAATACGCAGTTTTTCAAAGTCCTCTGGCTTTAAGATTTCCAGTTGGATCTTAACCGGAACCCGCTGCACCACTTTGGTAAAGTTGCCGGTGGCGTTATCGGGTGGGAGAAGGGTGAAGGTGGCGCCCGTGGCCGAACTAATCGAAATCACTTTACCTTGGTAAACCGGCCCGTCGAGCGCATCGATGTCAACGCTGACGTTTGCGCCCACGCGCACACGACCGATTTCGGTTTCCTTGAAATTGGCCGTCACCCAGCGCTCTTGCGCGTCGACAAACCCAATCAGCGGTACTCCCGGCGCCGCCAGCTGGCCGACCTCAACTGATTTTTTGGCGACAAATCCGTCGGACGGCGCACGGATCTTGGTGCTTTCTAAATTCAGCTGGGCTTGCGCCACTTGTGCGTTGATCGCATCGTAGTTGGCCTTAGACTCAGAATAGGCCGCCGAGGCCGTGTCAAACTGCTGCTGTGCCACCACTCCACTCGAGTAAAGCTGTGAAATGCGTTTGAACGATTTTTCCGCGTCGCGCTTTTTGGCTTCGAGCGAAACCAGCGTGCTGCGCATCTGCTGCAGCGTATTTTCATAGTCGCGCGCATCGATCTCGGCGAGCACCGTGTCCTTTTTCACTCGCTGACCTTCTTCGGCCTCGACCGAGCGCACATAACCGCCCACTTTCGCCGCGAGCATAACGAAGTGCCCATCAATTTGCGCGTTGTCGGTGGTGACGTAGCGCATGTGCTCAATCACCATATAAATGCCGATCAAGCCCGCAACCGTGGCCACCGTGCCGAGTATTTTGGATTTCATAAAATCTCCTCAATTGAAATCATACAATTTTTGTCCGGTCGAGAGTTCGAGTTCGATTAGCGCCTCGATCACGCCCAACTGCGCGTTGATAGCGCCTGCTTGCGAGCGGTAAAGATCAGTCTCGGCGTCGAGCAGATCGGCATTGGTGCGGGCTCCGGCGCGCCGGCCTTCGCGAGCTAGACGCACGCTCTCTTGCGCCTTGCCGATATTGTTCTTGCGCGAAATAAACACCGAGTAAAAGTATTTGTATTTGCGCTTCCAGAGACCCGAGTCTTGGTGCGCCTTAAGCTGGGCGATTCGCAATGTTTTATCGAGCTGCACGCGTTGTTCGAGAGCCTCGCGTTTCTTCGCCTCGGCGCCGAACCCTTCAAAAAGATTCCAGGTCAAATTCACACCGGCTTCGTAAGCGTTGCGAAAAGCGGACCAGTCCTCCGCGCGGTCATTGCGGTTATTGTAATACTGATAGTTCGCGACCAAGCCAACGTAGGGTGCCCAATGGGAGGCCGCCGCTTTGCTCTGATAGTCGAGCGCTTCGACACGACCTGCAAGGGCCGTGAGGTCGGCACGGTCGAGAGCGACATTAGTTTCCAGCGCGTCGACGGCTTCGCTCTTTAGCAGCGGCAATTCGCCCTCGGCCGCCAGCGCATTCTCCACTCCAAGGACTTCCGCGAGAGCGGCGTTGGCGGTGGTGATGTTGTCAGTGGCGTTGAGCACTTCGGACTGCGCGTCTGAAACTTGCACTTCGACCCGCAACACATCGAAAGTGGTGGAGACACCGGTTTTTTTAAGCAACTGCACTTCGTTCAGGTGGCCAACAAGGGTTTTCAAGTTGGCATCGGCCACAGTCTTTAGCGAGTTGGCGACTAGGGCGCGGTAAAAGCGCAGGATGACCTCGCGCTCGACCTGAAACTGAGTCCAGTCGAGTTCGTGCACTGAGGCGCTCTCGAGTGCCTTCACGGCTCGGTGGTGGTTGGTGGTGGCGAGGCCATCAAATAGACCATATTGAGCCGTAAGGCCGTAGCGGGTGGTCGGAACAATTCCTGGGAAACTGAGGGCCGTCGGCGAGCCTGGCAATTGCACATCGGTGAGCGTGTATTTGTGCGCTGGCAAATAATTGATAGCGCCCGAGACCTTGGGGTAGTACTGCGCACTGCTTTCGCGGACCTTCGCCGCGCTCTCCCTTCGTTGTGAGGCCGAACGTTGAAGAGTGGGGGAGTTTTGTTGCGCGCTTCGCAGGGCCTCACGCAGAGTGAGGGCGTGGGCGGGAAGGGTAAATAGCGCGGATAAAATGTATCGCATGGTTTGCTCCGTGACTATTTGTTAAACTAACGAAAATTAGTTGATACTACAAACTATTTTATATAAAATGATTTTGTATGAAACAAAATCTCGGTATAAGAAAACCCGCCCTCGCTGCCCCTGTGGACTCGGCTTTAGGTTGCCGCTTACATCCCGATCTCAAGGAATATTTGGGCTATTGCTTCTACAAGGCGGCGGCGCATATCCGCGCGAAAGTGGACGCGCGGCTCGAGCCCTTTGGAGTGCTCGCCCCGCAATTTGGCATGCTGATCATACTCAAGTCGCAAGGTTCAATGTCGCAAAATGAACTCGCGAGTTTTATGGCGATGGACAAAGCCACCATGGTGCGGATGATCGACGGTTTACAGGAAAAAGCTCTTCTCACCCGTGTGCCGTCGAAAATCGACCGGCGCGCGAATCTTTTGGCGATCACGGCCGAAGGGCGTGTCAGTTTGGCACGCATGAATCAAGCGCGGGCTTTAGCGGAAAGGGAATTCTTGCGCGCCCTTACGCCAACGGAGCGGGTGCAACTCAAATCGATTGTCGGTAAGCTCATTTCTTAGAATCGGCTATTGCAACCGGTAGTCGCTCTGACGCGTGCGGATTTTGCAATTTGGACAGTCGGCCTCTTCGTGCACGGCTTGATGGATGAAGTCGGTTTTGTGGGTCATTAGTAAGACGGTGCCGCACAATACACAGTTGAGGTGATTGTCGATGCTCTCGTCTATCCAGGCTTGTTTCTCGATCTTGGGCCAGGGGAGGTTAAGTTCGGCGCTGGAGGCAACCTTGTCTTTGTTGCTTTTGTTTGATGTGTCCATTTCCTGTCTCCTTATGACAGCTGACTCATCGAGCGAAGTGCGACTCAACTTGAGACGTTTTTTAATTTTGCTGAAAAACCTGACCCGCCTGAGATCCTGCGTCAACGAAAGTTAATGACCGTGACAGGGCGTATCCCTAAAATAGCTGGACTATGCTGAGCGAGCCACAACGTCAATATATTGAAGAGGTCCTAGGAGTCGCGCTCGGCAAGCTTTCGGCGGCAGAGGTGGAGGAGGCGGTGCCGGAAGTTTTGGTGTGGACTGCATCTCTAAGCGCGGAGCAACTGGCACTGTTGCAGAAAATTTTGGCGAGTGCGAAAATCACGGATTTTATCCATGTTCAAGGGGAGTTTCCGCCGGAACGGCCTCGGGCTAAACAGGTTCTTATGTTTTCAGGCCAGGCGAGTCGCAGCGAAGTGGGCCCATCGATCCACTGGCATCTTCCCCGCATCGACGAAATGATTGGCAGCGACGCCTCGGTTCAAGCGCGAAAGAAAATCACATGGGCACTGCTGCAGAAATTTTCCACCTGATGACGCGTTGTGCATTTTCGTGCATGGACAGAAGGCTCCCTTCCACGGCAAAATTGGACAGCAACTTTTTTGTGCTAGGAATCTTTAGATGAAATTAGTGGCTTCGACTTCAAGAGCGGGTGAAGTCGTTCAGTTGACGTTTGGGGGCGAAGTGACCGAGGCCTCAGACTTTCCGGACCTGAAACTTGAAGGCGTCACGCGTGTAGATTTGAATGTCGGCGGAGTGACATATATCAACTCCGGCGGTGTGCAGGGATGGACGAATTGGGTGCGAGACTTTGGGCAACGATTTCCGAAAACCCTGCTGAGTCTGGAAAAACTGCCTCTTATTTTAACTCGCCAACTCATTTCAGTTAAGGGCTTCGTTCCGCGCAATTCTCGCATCCAGTCTTTTTATGCCCTTTACTACTGTCCGGATTGTGATCAAGAAGCGCAAAAATTGTTGATCGTCGGCAAGGACTTTCGCTTCGACAAGACCCAGCCGGAGTTAATCGACTCTCAGGCGGAAATGAAATGCGCCACCTGCGCAAAGCCAATGGAAATCGATATGCTGATCGACCATTTGCGCAAAATTACCTGGAACCTTTTTTAGCGGTGTCGGTTTTTGTAGGCGGCCCAGTTCTCAGTGCCCATATAACGGGTGATAATCTCGTCGGGAATTTTGCGAATGTCGAGCCAAATCAAGCCATCGATGCTGTTAAAGACCTCATCTTTGTTAAACGCTAAAAAGCGCACGCCGAGCTCCAGGTAAAGTTTGATCAACTGCGGAATCTGCGCGCGCGGATTGCCCTCGGCCTGACGCACGAATTCTTGTAAACTAGTTAAGTTTATAGTCTGGTCCACCAGGGCGGTCAATTCCTCAGGGGTCATATTGGATTCAAACTTAGGCGGATTTTTCGACGACACCAGATCCGATTTTTCGTGGGGATGGTATTTCATCAGGTAATTCACCATCAGATGTTTGGAGTCCTCGCGAAATTCATTGGAGATACTCACCGGGCCCATCAGAAATTTATATTGCGGATTGGCGGCGACAAAACGCGCCAGTGCCATCCAGATCATCAGCAGGCTCAAGCCTCGCTGGAATTCAGGGCGCACAAAACTGCGTCCGGCTTCCAGCGTGCCCTCGCTAAAATCCTCGCGCAGCAAGTGTTCCAAATTGAACAAAGTGTTGGTGTAAATTCCCGCTGCCCCCTTGGCCTTCAGGATTTTATCCACGCGCCCAATGCGATAGCCGCCTGTTATCTGTTGGATCTTTTTATCCCAACACACGAAATGATCGTAATCGAGATCAAAGCCATCAATGTCGCGCGCTTCGCCGGTTCCTTCGCCAACAGTGCGAAAGGTTTGTTCGCGCAGGCGTCCGATCTCGAGCAGCGTTTGCGGAATTTTCTGGCCATCGGCACGAAAAACTTTATAGCCGCGCCCCGGGTTGTCAGGGGTCGAGTCGACTAAAACCTCGCTGAGGTTGAGTTCAGCCAGCAGTTGCTCTGCGGGGATCGAATCCCCAAGTGGTTCTAATTTGCGATCAGGAGGTAAGCTTTTCGGCATTGCTTTCTATTCGCCCTAATTTCGTTAAGTATTCAATACTATAGCACATCCCGGTGCACGGCAACACGGTGCCTGTTTTTGGCACTTCTCTATGACTTCGACATTCCGGTTTGCGTCTCAAAATGCGACACGGGCGTGAATTGTGGTGCTGAATTGACTATTTAGAGCCGTTCGCCCGGACGGCATGGAGCTCGCATTTTGGTAAGGATGAAACCAAGGAGAACGGATTGCGACACCTGAACCGATTTTTCACAGTGCTGGCCTTACTCAGCACCACGGCCTGCTCCAACCAGTGGCGCGAGAGCGATCCTGGCCTTACTCGCGCACAGGTCATGTCCTACCTCTCCGACGCTCAGCAGTCGGGCACCCAATCGGGGAGCGGTAGCAATGCCATGACCATGGTTTCCGATATGCAAAACGATCCCAACACCACCATTTATTTTGACGACGATTACATTGAAGGCGGCTCGGTCGCCAGTGTTCTGGCTTTCTATAATTTGGATTGGCTGCACGCCGGTCCACTCAGTTGGCAAAATATTCCCCATGCGCAAGTGTTTTTTCTTGATCAGCGGACGTCTGAAGGTCACAACAATGTTTTGATTCTCGGCCTTGCTATTCCATCTGGCGCCGCGATAAAGGTGGCTAAGGAAGTTGATCCGGCGACTGGTGTGGACACCGGCCCCGTCACCCCGACCCCTCCCACCGGACCCACCACTCCCACTTCTACGGGCAGCGCGGGCTTAACCTATTTTGCATTTTCCGGACAAGGCACGATCAAAGATGGTGAGTTCTCGGCGTTGATGAGTGACGGCGATTCGGGCGTCAAGTTGGTGGTGCGTACCAGAGAGGTGGACGGCGACAAGCTGACTTCAGTGATGCAGCTTCGGGTTTATCAGCTGGATGAAAGCGGAAATGAGTATTTCTTAGGCAAGTTTTCCAACTTGACCGGATTTTGAGCGCTTGCCTTTCGTTTAAATTACGTAGCTAATATTAAACATGGCTCTAAAGCTATGGGTGGAATTCTTCGAAGATTTGCAACATGTCCGCGGCCGCTCGCACAACACGGTAATGGCCTATCGTCGTGATCTCGAGCTCTACGCCGAATTTCATGCCACCCGCCAAGAAATCGGTCGCTTCTTCGAGTACATGAAGGCCCGCCAATTGTCGACTCGCTCGCAAGCGCGAGTGATCAGCAGCTTACGCACCTATTTTCGTTTTCTGGAACTACAGGGCAACAAGTCGCCCGAGTTGCGCGAACTGCGCCCGCCGCGCGTGACTCCAAATTTGCCCAAACCCCTTTCTTTAACGGAATTTCATCAACTTTTTGAGGCCTGTCGCGTGGATGATCCGATGCGGAGTGCGCGCAATCAAATCACACTGCTCTTGCTGTTTGGTTTGGGATGTCGCGTGAGCGAAATGGTGAGCTTGAGCTTGCTGGATTTCAACCCCACCGATGCTTGGCTCAAGGTGGTCGGCAAGGGAGGCAAGGAACGCTTGCTTCCCTTGTCTGAACATCTGCTGGGAGAGCTGAAGACATATATAAAGGAGATTCGCCCGCATCTGCTCAAGGGCGATACCAATGCGATCCTTATTAACGACCGTGGGCACCGCCCGTCGCGCGTCGACGTGTGGCGCTGGCTCGCGGCCTGGTCACAACGTGCCGGTTTTACCGAGCCGATCGGGCCCCATCGTTTTCGTCACGGCTGCGCCACCGCGCTGCTCGAAAACGGCGCCGACCTGCGCACCATTCAAATTTTACTCGGGCATTCGAGTCTTCAAACTACGCAAATTTATGCGAGCGTGACTTCGCATAAACTCAAAGAAGAAGTCGAAAGAAACCATCCACTCTCCGGAATCCGAACACTCTCCGACAGCTAAACCACCGCCTTTGTTTTGGGCGTGGTTCGCACTTTGCAACCTTGCTCGTCATGCGTGTACGCACACTTTTTCAACAACAAGGTGAGTTTTCTTTCGGCGAGGTGGAAATCAAACTTTTGCCGGGCATTCCAATTTTACAGGTAGTGGGACAGCCCGACGCCCATATCCGCGAGTGCGGCGTTAAGTTAAAATCAGCGCTCCGCAGTTGCGGCTTCCTGTGGCCCAAGGGACATCAGATCGTGGTCAACCTGAGGCCATCATATTTTCGCAAAAGCAGCGCCGGTATTGATCTGGCCATCGCTCTTGGATTTCTGGCGCTGACCAAACAGATTTCCAAGGACATTTTACCAGCGCTTATAAAAAGCGTGGTGTACGGAGAGGTCGGCCTCGACGGACGCGTCTTCGCTCCTCCTGATCTCGCGCGGGCACTGGCCTTTGCGCCTCACTTAATCACTGGCGAAGCCGATGAGAGCGTACGCGATGGGACCTGGTCGTCGCTGGCCACGCTCAACCAGCCCGAACTAAAAGTGAATCGTCGCGCTTTTGATTGGCAAAACTACTGGCAGGCCCCGCCTCTCATGGCACTTGATCTGCACTCGCGCGCACTTTCGGAGTTATGGTTGGCCGCGCACATGCGTTTGAACGTTTTGGTGGCGGGGCCGCAAGGCTCTGGCAAATCCACCTGGGCCAAAGCGGCCTATTCTCTATCACCCGCGCCTTGCGCCGAGCAAATGGCCGAGTTGCAAGATATGTTTGGCAATAGCGTTTTGGAAAATGCGTGGCGCCCGTTTGAGCAGCCACACCATTCGATCACTCCGCTCGCGATGATCGGCGGCGGCGTCCCCATAGTGCCTGGCGTGATTTCGCGTGCGCACGGCGGTGTTCTGGTGATGGATGAATTTCTGGAATTCAATGCGCAAGTGCTCGAAGCCTTGCGCGAGCCCATGCAAAACGGATCTGTGGAACACGCGCGTTGCGGTGAACGAGCGCGTTTTTCCGCCAACTTCCAACTGCTTGCCACCACCAATTTATGTCCCTGCGGAAAACTTGATCTAAGTCCCGACAGACCCCACGCCTGTTCACGCAGCCTCACCCACTGCCGCTCAGTTTGCGCACGCCTCAGCGGACCGATCATGGACCGCTTTGACATGGTGGTCTTTAGCCACAGCTGGCTTAGAAAAGGAAAACGCCACACCATGGAAGAGGCCAAAAAGATCGTCGAGCGTTTGACTGCATTCGCCAAAGCCCGGGGTCCAATCACACAACGGGTACCTACTTGGGTAGATGACTTGGAAGTGAGTCACCGTCGTCGAAACGCTTTAATGCGGGTGGCTAGAGGTCTTGCCGATTTCGAATCCAGCTGCGAAGTGAAAAGCCATCATTACCACGAGGCCTTTTTGCGAGTGGAAGCTCCAATGAACGCCATCCGACAGCTTTTCGCGTGATTTTTAAGCGAGAATCTGTTTCACTCAGGCTCTCAATTCCAAGGTGGCGTAGCCAAGTGGCCAGGCACCGCTCTGCAAAAGCGGCTACAGCAGTTCGAATCTGCTCGCCACCTCCAATCGTCTGCGATCAAGTTTCGCTTTTCTAGCCCAAACCCGCAAAATCAATCACAAATGGATTCAATGACTTAGCTGGGTCCGCATTTTTAAAAATAACAGAAGATAACCGAAAATAACGGCTCTAGTGGGCATTCACTGGGCAAGCAGTGGGCAAAGAAGGCAATGGTTTTAATTGCCTCTAAAATCCATGAACGGCTTGTCGAGCATTGATTTCCCGCTAGGGATCTGACCACGAGTTGAAGACTTAGTCTTTTCGCAAGTTACGCACTTGGTGTAATGAAAAAAATGGCCTTGAGTTGGTCTAAGCAGGCGGACAATCTTTTGAAGTGTTTGGTCTTTTCCGGCCATGATGTTCGAGAATTGCGCATTTTTTGGGCCTGTCACCTTTGCCCGCACATGGCGGTCATTGGCGATCTGTAGCCGCGATTTTGAAGTAGCTCTGTGCTCTTTCTTGCTGACTCATGCGTCTCCTGTTATTGTGACTACGTGAAATTTATCAGAATTGATCCTCCCGGGACTTGGTGCCATCACGAAGCTGTCTTTGAAATGATTCAAAATTCAGGTGCGCGTTCATTTTTGGAGGTTGGCTGTGGCGCCGCGGAGCTCTCTTATAAGCTGTGTAAGATGGGGCTACAGGGTGTGGGAATCGATTTTTCGCCGCCTGCGATTCGAGCCGGGCGAGAGAAGATGCGCGAATTTATCGATAAGGGTCTCTACAGTTTGGTGGAGTCGGAACTTGGTGAATATTCCGAACCCTCGCGCCAGTTCGACGTCGCGATGTCCATGATGGTTATGGAACATGTGGAAGATGACGTTCAGTTTCTTAAAAACATGGCTCGTCATGTACGGCCCGGCGGGCATGTGCTCGTAGCTGTTCCGGGTCGCCGCGACCGCTGGGGGATTGAGGACGAGACGGTCGGGCATTTCCGCAGATACGACCGACAAGATCTCAAAGACGTACTGAAAAAAGCGAGTTTGTCCGATGAATTGGTATGGTCGGTGGCCGTGCCGGTGGCTAATATTTTATTTCACATTGGGAACTTCCTGATTCGCAGAACCAAGGAAGTCGAAAAACGCAGCCTCAGTATGAATGAGCAAACGCAAACCAGCGGCATTCGTGAAATTCCGTTTAAGACCGTGTTCCCGGCTTTTTTTTCGGTTGTGCTGAATCGCTACACTCTCTATCCGTTGTTTTTAGTGCAGCGGCTCTTTTATCGAACAGGCTTAGGTCTGACGATGCTGGCAATCGCCAAAGTCGATCACTAGCCTTGGTGGCGCCGGTAAAGGCGCTTTTCTTCGGGCTGATAGTATTGATCTAAAGAACTCACCACCCGCGTGTAATAACCCAAAAATTGCTGGCTTCGTGGCGGTAGCCCGATCACCGTATTTTCACCGAGCGCGCGTACATAATCGAACTGTTGCTTGAAAAACGAGCGGGTAAACTGGTGATTGATCGCAAAGCGGTCTTGGCCCGAAGTATTGTTGCCGGCCGCATGCCACAGCATGGAATCAAAAACAATCACTCCGCCGGCCGGACAAAATGCCTTGACCGCGTTTTTTTGCATGTAGGCATCAGGCGGCGGCTTGGCCTTACGATGCGATCCCGGAACCACCAAGGTGGCGCCATTGTTTTCGGTGAATTCGTCAATTGCAAAAAGGAAGTTGAGCGATGCGCGATAGCCATTCATATAGCGGGGAAAATCGCGGTGAAATTGAAATTGCGCTACGTTCTCGCGCTCCTCGGCCGGCAGGGAGGGAAGAATAAATCCATTTTGCAAATGCAAGATAGCCGTGGGTGAGAGCATCTCATCGATCACTTCTAAGACTTCTGGAATTTCGAGCAGTGTGAAAAACTGCGGACTAAACTTCATCATCAGGCGAAGCACGCCCCTTTCACCGGCACGCTGGAGGCGATCACTTCCCACTTCGGCTTCAATTTGAACTTGAACCGCGCGCATCACCTTCTTGGTGCGCGCTAAAAAATCAGGCTTAAGCACGGTGGGAAGGATCGCATAACCGTCCTTTTCCAATGACTCGCGAATCGAATTCAGCACTGGGGCTCTCCTTCAGTCTTTGCGTTGGTAGATAGAGTAGTATTTGCTTTTCGATTTTAATCCATAATGGGCCGCCACTTCATTTTTTAACGGATCGGGAAGTTCATGGTCCAAGTGTTCCTCAAAGCCGGTCAAAACTGGAAGGGTGTGGAGCCAGAAGAGAGTCTCGGGGCGGTTTTCCGGGTCTTGGTAAAAGCGTGCGAAAATTTCGCGATCATACCCGCCTTGTTTTAAGGAGTACGCCCATAACGTCGGTGCTTTGATTTTCGCATTTGTAAACAAATATCCGGAAACGAAAGATTCATAAAAAGCGACACCATCGGGCACGGAATTTCCGAGGTCGGAGCTTAGAGTATCGATAAACTCGGTTTTGGCGGGGCTGGTCTTAAGAAAGCGATAAGGCCCGCTTGTGACTATGCGATTAAGGAGTTTCAGATTGGAATCGTCGCCGTAAACGTTGGTGTAAAGGGATCGAACTTGAAATGTTAAAAAGATCCCGAGGAGAAGGACTCCCGCCGCCCTCGCCGTCAAGCCTCGGCCGTTCAGCGAATCGCTGATATACCAGGCGCCTCCGAGAATTCCTAGGGACGACATAACCGCGAAATTTGTAAGTCCATTGGAACTGGACCAAGCGCAAACAATTCCGAACATGCACGAAATCAGGCTCACCGAACGCCAGAAAGGAAATTTCTGTTCTCGTTTTCGGTCCAAGGCCATGGGCAAACCGGTCAGGGTGTAGGCTAGAATTGAAAGATGAAACGGGAGAATCGTTATCACGAAGGGAAAGCGGAAAAGGCTCCAGCCTAAAAGAAGGGTCAAGAGAATCGCCAATTGAGGAATACGTTTTGCGCTAAAAATGATCAGCCAAGTCCCAATAGTTATCAAGGACACAAATAAGAGGTTGTGTTTGAGTTGGGCAAAGAGAACCAGAAATTTTTTGAGTCCACCCCCGGTATCTCCAAAAGAATCTATGTAATGTGATATCAATCCGAGACGGGCCATCCCGATGTAAAGGAACGTGAGATATAACGCGAGCAATATGAATCCGGCCAGCACCGTGGCCGAGGCCACGCGGCTCGGGAGAGGCCATTTCTTATTGCGTGAAAACCTAAAAAACAGGCCGAGGGCGACGGCAATGGGTAAGATGAGTGTCACGTAGCAAAATACGGATGTACCCAAGAACAACAGTCCCACAGGCAGGCGCCAATCCATTTGTTTTTTTTCTTCCTGACTGAAGAGTGCCAACAGTCCGCAGTTTAAAAATAGCGCACCCATCGTGTTGTAGCTTAAGCTGGGAATCGCAAAAGGCCAGAAGCTGAGCAGCAGCAAAGCCGCGAGCAGCGCCTCGAGTACCGGAATATGTTTTTTTATTTTTTCGAAAGCAAAAAAACTGAGCCCACACAGGCTTAGAAAGTAAGTTATTCTAAAAAAAACAACAATTCCCTCCGCCTTTGCAGAAAATAGCAGGAAAAGACTGGCCAAGGGAGTCAGCAAAATGCCCGCGGCCTGAGCGCCATTTAATTCTTCGCGAAAAGGAATTCGGCCCTCGGCAAAAGATTTGGGAAGGGCACAATAAAAAGCTTCGTCTTGCAGATCCACGCCGAAAAAAAGCCGTTGTACGAGAAGGTACAAAACGCCAATGACAAAAAGCGAGACTGAGAATGAAAAGATCTTCCTATTGGCGTGCACAGCTAGATTTTTTTGAGTTTCGCACTTGAGATATCGGCGCGCGCCGTCGCGCTGCCGATATAGAGGCCGTCCGGCTCCGCATCTGCGAGCAATAGCGTGCCGGCACCAAGGACGCATCGTTCACCGATTTTAATATGATCACGCAGTGTTGCATTGACCCCGATAAAACAAGATTCGCCGATTTCAACGCCGCCAGAAACCACGACGTGGGAGGCGATAAAACAGTGATCGGCGATGGTGGAGTGATGACCAATGTGGTTGCCGGACCACAGCGTTACGTTGTTGCCGATTTTGACAAAAGGTTGGATCGTATTGTCCTCAAGGATAAAGCAGTTTTCCCCGATGTGGCCTTCGTTTAAGAGTGTGGCCTTGGAGCTAATATAGCTGGTGAGCTTGTAACCCATTTCTTTAGCCTTGAAGTATTTCTCTTTGCGCAGGGCATTTATTTTCGAATAACTGAGCGCTATGAACATTTGGTGTTCGCGAGGAGGGAATTGCGTGTGAATTTCCTCAAATGCAATCACGGGAAGCCCGCAAATTTGCGTTTCCTTCAGATAGGCGCGGTCCACTGTAAACGCTGCGATTTCAAAATCTGAATCGGTCGAAAAATAATAATAGGCAAGCTCGGCAATGTCGCCCGAGCCGAAAACGATTAATTTTTTTCTCATAGCGGCAACTTCCTGACCAAAATAGTAAATTCGTATAGCCCGTAATCATGTAAAAGTGAAACTTGGGGAGAATACTTGCGCTTGCAAAAATCAAATAAAGCGCAGGGGTCGGCGTAGTAGAGGTCGGCGCGTTTTTTATCCTCGTCTGAATAGGACGTCAGGGCATTGAATGCAAACCCCCTGCGGCTAGATTCATTTAAAATATCAAGGCTTGCTTTCAAATAGGATTCCCATTCCGCATCAGTGCGTTGCTGCCGGACGTTAAAAACCCCACTGGCGATCCCGTAGTCTGCGACTTGGTCGGGCTTCTCGGCCAGCAAAAACCGCGAGCGGAGGCCGTTATGCCGGGAGCTGGCCGCTTGAACCATCTGCGCAGAAACATCTATCCCACAATAAGTGAAATTGCTCATTTGCAGGGTTAGAAAATCATAAAGAGCTCCATAGCCGCAGCCCAGATCGTTTACGGAAAACATGCGAGTAAGGTCGATCACTTTACACAGTTGTTTAAAGCGCAAAACTTGGCCGTCTTCACTATTCCAGTCCACGCCGCGTGGTGACTCACCAAACTGGATTATTTTATCGGAGTAATAACTGGCGACTTCGCGCAGGAGTTCGTCATTTTTTACCATCGCACACCCCGTTCCGAAACCTGGTCAATCACATACAGCGGCCGGTCCTTCGCTTGGTCAAAAACTTTGCCGACGTAGACGCCAATAACTCCTAAGCTGGTCAAAATGGCGCCGGTGCAAATCAAAATAAGCACTGACAAACTTGTCCAGCCGGGTTGCGAGCCTTCAACAAAATAGCGAACGATAAAAAAGCCGGCCATCGCCACCCCGCCGGCCGCGAAAAGCAGTCCGAGGACAACGATCCAATTGAGCAGCTGTGTCGCTTGAAAGAATTGCCCGTCGATTGCATGCTGAATTAGCCGCCGTACTGAGTACGAACTTTTGCCACTCGCACGTTTCTCATGGACATAGTCGATGACACCGGCGCGAAAGCCGAGCCATGTTAAGATAAAGAGATAGTGGCGTTCACGTTCGTTGAATAGCAAAAATGCATCGATGACTTTTCTCGACAGGATCGAGAAAGTTCCAAAGCCCTCTATCGGTTTTCGATTGAGCCAGGAGACCAAATAAAAATAAGTTTTGGCAGCGAGCACCCGAAAAGATGAATGATGTTTTTTCGTCCGCCGCGCCAAAACCAAATCGTAACCCTCAAGAAGTTTTGCGTAGATCTCAGGGATTCTTTCTGGGGGGTCTTGTAAATCGCAATCCATAACAATCGCAACATCGCCCTTCGCTTCGGCTAAGCCTGCGGAGATGGCGATGTGTTGACCAAAATTCCGGCTCAATCTCAAGCCTTTGACCTCAGGGTATTTTTTTTGCAATTCTACAATCGAATACCAGGCCTGATCAGGACTACAGTCGTCGACAAGAAGGATTTCGTAGGTCTTAGTCATTGGGCTGAGAGTTTGGCCCAACCGGCGGCAAAGTTCATCGAGACAGCTGCGGCAGCCGTATACGGGAACCACAACACTAATTTTGGGCGGTGAACTGGATTGAATACGAATCTCAACTTTCTGATAAGAGCGCTAAAACCTCGAAATCTAACGCCGATCTACAGTTCGCGGCAGTGAATTTTTCACTCTTAACGCGCCACGAAATCGGAGTTTTTGTCCAAATCACTCCAAACTTGGACTATTAACTATTGCAGCGATCAAAGGTTGTGGGCGTCTTGAAAAAACAATGGCGAAAATTAGGCTTGCTCTACGTACCCTCCGGAAATCATCGGCATCCAAAAATTTTGTCTCATGCCGCCAATCCCTTGCCGATACATTTGGCGAACGATGTCTATCGGGTTTTCTATAGTGGACGCGATCGTGAAGACCGCTCTTCAGTGGGCGCCGTTGATATCGATATCGTGACGAGAGAGATTGTCAACGAGCACGCCAGCCCATTGTTCGAACATGGACCGGAAGGTTCATTCTATGCAGACGGCGTGAGCATCGGCAATTGTTACGAGGCTGGCGGCGGCAAGCGCTACATGCTT
>JANXMF010000170.1 GCA_025354795.1 Pseudobdellovibrionaceae bacterium | reverse complement strand
GTCGTGCGCAGAAAAATCTCAGTGACGTTCAATAATGAAAGCCGCCGGTGCCGCGATACATTTGCAAGTTTGAAGAAAACTTGCCGTAAACTGGGCATTACATTTTGGAGCTACCTCGGAGACCGCCTCTCGGCCCAGCCTTAAATACAAAACCTGGGCCTACTAGTGCGCGCAGCTGCCGCACCGTCTTAAAAAATCATCACAGGTTTATGAGAGGATACAATCAATATAGTAATCCTCGCCAAGGATCAGTTCGGACGGCTCGTCCTTGTTTTCAACCAACTGGTTGGGTATTGGCGAATGTTTGGTCATGGCGAGGCGACACTTTAGCGTTATAAATGAAATTTTCAAACCCCAATCCTTGTTTTTCAGGAGTCTGCTACGATGCCGCTCTAAGCTTCGTAAGGCCGAGTTCGGGGATGGGCGTCATACACATTCGAAGATTGATTTCCCGGCTGCCGAAAAAAGCGCGTCGGCCATGCATAAATCGGGTGTTATCAATCATAACAAAGTCGCCTTTGAGCCAGTGAATTTCATGAACCAATGACTCACAAACCTCAAAAAGTTCCAATCCGACATCATCGGGAATCGGGGTGTTATCCTCAAAGCGCACTCGCACAAAATCGCGCCCCTTTTTTTCCTGCCAAAGCGAAGGCAGAATATGATTCATAAATGCTGGCTCGTCATTCTGTCCGTGTAGTGAAAGTGCCGAACAAGTGTATTCGGTAAAAGCAATCAGACTACCAGGAATGGTCCCCGCAATGACCAAGTTGACGCCATTTCTTTTGCAGATCTCGGTAATACCTGCCACGGATGGATCCTGAAATATTTCTGGCCATTGACTCTCCGGATAACGCGCGGAATATTTTAGTTTCTTGCGCTGTAACAGCTTTTGCGTTTCTGAAGAGAGATTTTTCCAGATCTTGCAACCATCATAAATCGTGGTTTGTCCTCCGGACTTTGAGGGCTGTCCGCAATGAAACCAGATAATCTTCGGAAAGTTTTTGACATAGGTCATTTCCGCGTGCGCTGGAATCGCATCTCCGCCAACTGTCATCTTTGGGGCGGCCAAAATATCGGAGTTTCCATCGACCTTCACTCGACCATGACTCCCGCCCGCGTAATTGCCGTGCTCCACGCCAAAAGCGGATGAGAATTGCCGAAATAATTGTGTTGTGGCAGAAAAACCACGAAAGAAAATCAAACTCGATTTCTTAAATTCGCTGGTGACTTCGCTGGACGCAACTATCGCTGGATCTTGTCTTGATTCACTCTCGAATTTCAGTCCACAATCATCAAACATCGGCGTTTTTTTGTACGTCATAATGTTTCCTTTGTTTCGCGTGATTAGATACGGCTTATAAAAACGTGTGGATTCCATTTTTTGCCTTCGAAATTAGGCATTTTTAGTGAAACCGCGTCGGCTTTGATTTTGGCAATTTTGTCGTCCGCATAGTAGAGATAGCGATTGAGCAGCGCGCCGGTTCGACTGGGGTTCAGATCCGCTTCAATATCTAAATGATACTTTAAAACATCGCCCTGTTTTTCGAAACCGCCATAGCGGCCAAAGTAGGATTGAAATGTTCCTGCGGCGTAGGCTCTATCCTCAAGTGAACTTTCAAAAAGAGTTTCCATGGCGGTATCTTTGCGATTGGCGCACATGATATATGCGTAGACATAGCCTTCTTTGGAATAGTGAATTTTACCGACCGCATCTTTGCCGAGCGGATAATAGATTTCACCTTTTTCACTTTCTCTAAATATGGCTTCTAAATTCCAAAAGCCAACAAGGATTTCGGGTGTCACGGAACTACCCTCCTCAGGGCACATTGCTTCCTCGTTTTATCGGCATTTCCGCCTTTTTGAATAAGGAGTAAGACGCCATATTGAAATAATTTTATTAACGTAGCCGAATTTTGCCACCGCGAAGGCTGTTATAGCCACTACCGTTCGACTTGGGTCCAGGAGCATTGGCGCCTGTTGAAGCTTATGTGCAGGCGGCTTAGCACTCTTTAGTTGGGTTGCCTCTATCGCATAATCCCAAGTGAGATGCTGCTGAGGCCGATATCGGCACGCAAAGGAGAACAAAATGCCGATGACAAGCGTAGAGATCG
>JANXMF010000143.1 GCA_025354795.1 Pseudobdellovibrionaceae bacterium | reverse complement strand
CTCGAAGGGCTACGCACGCTGAAAGCACCCCATCCTCATTATATTGTTGTTTATACGGATTCGACCTACGTCATTCGCGGTATCACCCAGTGGATTTGGGCGTGGCGTTCGCGGGGGTGGAAAAGTGCCGAGGGCAAGGAGGTGTCCAATCGCGATCTGTGGGAAGAACTCTCGCGCGAAGTCTTACGTTTGAAACCTGCCACCATTGAGTGGAAATATGTGCGCGGCCACACCGGTGTTCCAGGCAACGAACGCTGCGATGAGATTGCCGTCGGCTTCGCCAACGGCAAATGGGTCAATCTCTATCACGGCTCGCTGCTACAGTATTCGGTGGCCATTCATGATCTTCCCGACGATCAAGAACTTCCAGAAATGCGACCCAAGGAAAAAAAGACGCCGGCCTTTTCTTATTTGAGCAATCTCCACGGAAAGGTTTTGCGGCACGCGACTTGGGTCGAATGCGAGCGGCGCGTGAAAGGCCAATCGGGCGCAAAGTTTAAAAAAGCGATGAGTGAGCAGGATGAAGTTAAAATTTTGAAGAGTTGGGGCGCGAAGCTTAATAAAGAGTAAGCTTTGGTGTAGGCAGTTACCAACGCGCTTAGGATCTCTCTAAATGCTTCCACATCGCCTTCTTCCATTGCCTCCGTAAGAGCATGACGGATTTTGTCACGATCGCGAAGAAATTTATTCGGATCGTGAGGAAAGCTCTCCACGCCTCCCAAAGACCATCGCCTAAGTCTCTAACGCTTCCAAAGTGATCTCCGTCCAAGACCCGCCTGAGCCTCGATTCAACCTGACCAGCGAACTGAAGCGGCACTAAGGCCGCGCAAGTACATCTTTCTTTTTCACCACTTTGACCTCAGACGCGGGCTTACGAAACTCAGGAGCTTTAGCACTTGGCTTTGAATCGGAATTGGTCAGGGCGATTAACGGCGCGAAGAGCACCACGCCAATCACCAGGCGACGCAAAACCGCGGGATGATTCCTGAGCTGCTGAAAGCGATTTTTCATGACCAACTATTCGGCACAATTGGACTCCTTCTATATAGAATTCGTTAACGAGCTCGACCAACCTCTAGACCTCGCACTAAACCCATCCTAAGGCCATCAATAAAACCGAGGGTTTCCCCGAAAGGCAAAGGGAGGTAATTAGGCTTGAAAAAATGGGTTGAAAAGCTGATTGAACAGTTTGACTTCGACTTAGGCAGCGGCAAACCCGAGGGTGCCGCCGGTGCACTCTCTGAGGAGCACGCGACCCTCTTATTTATTATCGACATCATGAACAAGCATCTGATCGAATTCGACAATCATCCTGTGCGCAAAACTCGCGACATTCTCGACGAATTCGCCAAGGAATTGATCGCTCCACCTGGGGAAGGGGGACGCGAGCGCATTCTCTTTAAGCTGCGCCATTTTATTTCCAATTACCGCATCGACGAGTGCGCTTATTTCCAGCGCACGTTTGAGGATTTTCGCGCCATCATCTGGGACTTCGTCGACCAGTTGGCCGAGGACATGGGCCAAGAAGAAAAAGAGGATTTCGAAATTCGCACCAATCTGGACAATCTCAAAGAAGCGGTGGAATCGAACTCCATCAACGCGCTCAAAGATCAGTCGCGCAAGTTCATCGATTGTTATATGGAAAAGCAATTCAAGCGCGACTCGCGCCGCAACAGCCGCATGAAAAGCATTCGCAAAAATCTCAACGTCGTCAAAAAACAACTGGTCAAAGCCAATGACAGTCTGCGTGTGGATCACCTGACACAGGCTCTGAACCGCAAGAGTTTTGATGAGTCCTGCGAGCAGCATCGCAAGCTGTTCAACGTTTCTCATCAGCCGATTTCGTTAATGTTGCTCGACATCGACTATTTCAAACGTATTAACGACACTTACGGGCATCCTGTGGGGGACTTCGTGTTAAAGGAGCTCGTGCAATCGTTGAAGGCCGTGTTCACGCGCGAATCCGAGGAGGTGGCGCGCATTGGCGGTGAAGAATTTGCGATCATTCTCCCCGACTTTAAAATGGAGCATGCTTTGGTGAAAGCCGAAGAGTTGCTGATGCGCATTCGCGGTGAGGCCTATGTGCACGAAGGACGCGAGATTCGTTTTACGGTTTCTATCGGAATCGCGGAACTGTGCGTGGGAGAGCCTGCGGAATCGTGGGTCAAGCGGGCCGATTTGGCGTTGTACAATTCCAAAAACACTGGCCGCAATCGTGTGACTAAGGCTCCGCCTGCGCTGCTTAAGGTTGCTTAAGACTGCTGGCCAGTCGCCACCGCCAAAAGGGAAAATCTGTCTCAAAATAAGACACTCGCGCAACTCTTAGCCACTCCCGGCCCGTAATCTACATGTATTTAAAATAACCAACACACGCTCAGAACCTATGGTCAAATCCCGTCGTTAAAAGGCCCTCCAGTTGGCGCCGCGTTTGCTCTTCCATCCAGTAACTTCTAACTGTCATGAAAGGATTTGTGACATGAATGGCTTAAGGGATATTTTTCTTTCCTGTGTGTTGGCGCTCGCCGCCACCGTAACACTCACGCGAATTCTTGAGAAGGAACCCCACCAGCCCCCGCCGGACGAGCCCGTTACCAGTACCGGCGAAATCACGGATGACAATCTTTCCCTCACATGGGGTTTACGCCAAATCCACGCCGAAGAGGCCTGGAAAAACCATCGGGGATCAAAAGATATAATTGTAGCGGTGATCGATACGGGTTGCGACATTCATCATCCGGACCTCGCTGAAAATCTTTGGCGCAACCCGGGCGAGAGCGGCCTCGATGAAAACGGCATGCCCAAAGCAGCCAACGGTATAGATGACGACGACAACGGATTTGTCGACGATTTCCATGGATGGAATTTCTCTTCGAATACCTCTGATCTTGAAGATGAACATGGTCATGGGACTCACATCGCGGGAATAATAGGCGCGCATAGGCTGAATGGATTCGGCCCGACCGGAATTGCCCCGCACGTGAGTCTCATGATCTTAAAATATTTTGATCACGATGCCTCTGGCAAAGATAACCTCAACCACACCGTCGCGGCGATTCGCTACGCGGTCAACATGGGCGCGGATATTATAAACTATTCCGGCGGAGGCAGCATGAAGAGTGCGGCCGAGGAAGAGGCCCTGAACTGGGCAGCTTCGCAGGGTGTGTTGGTGGTCGCGGCGGCGGGGAATGAGGGATTGAACTCAGACTTTTATCCCTTCTACCCAGCCGATTATAAATTGCCCAATATTCTCTCGGTAGCTGCCACTGATCGCACCGAGGGACTGATGAACATGAGCAACTTTGGAGTGCAGAGCGTGCATCTCGCGGCGCCGGGCAAGAATATTTTTTCAACGCTGCCTAATGGCCAATACGGTTACATGTCCGGAACTTCGCAAGCCACGGCATTTGTCTCTGGCGTCGCGGCCCTGCTCATGGCCAATGATTTTCAATTGCATGAGCCGCAGGCGCTGATTGCGCATCTGCTGAAGCACTCGGCGGCGCGGCCAAAGCTCAAGGGCAAGGTTCGATCTGGAGCCATGCTTGATGCGCAAAAAGCGCTGGAGAGTTCGGATCGCAACTTAGTGCAACTTTCGCAGGACGACAATTAGGCGGCGAAAGCGAGTGGCCCCATGTTTGCCATTGCTCTGATCTACCTTAGCCTGACGGAATTGGATGGATTATTTCTCGAGACTGTTCTACCGCAAAGGATTTTGGATCGCGTGGCCCGTAGGGCGTGAACCCAGCGCTTATCAAACTTTGCTGTAGCGGGTGGATGGCCCGGCGCCCACTCGGCGAATCTTTTCCGTCTCTGAGTCAATCTTGAATTCGGTATTGAGTCGCGCGCGGCGAAAGGCCAAGGAGCTGAGCCAATTCCTGCCGCTTGATTCAATCTTTCCAGACAAGGCCTAGACTAACTCTTTCAACTGAGCCTTCGCAATCTTCCCACTCGCCGTCTTGGGCAACTCCGACAAAAAAACAAATTCCTGCGGCACCTTAAACTTAGCCAGGTGACTCAAACAAAACTCGCGCACGCTCGAGGAGTCCAAATTCTGGCCACTAAGATAAGCGCGCCCACATTCCCCCCATTTTGGGTGCGGCACGCCGATCACCGCCGCTTCATTGACGCCCGCGAATTGGCGCAAAACTTTTTCAACTTCAGCCGGATAAACATTTTCGCCACCACTGATGAACATTTCCTTTTTGCGCCCCACGACGTAAAAATAACCTTCGCTATCACGACGAACTAAATCTCCCGTATAGAGCCAGCCGTCGCGCAACGTGAGCGCGGTGGCGGTGGGATTTTGCCAATAGCCACTCATAGCGACGGGTCCCCGCAAAATCAGCTCGCCGATTTCCTCCACTGGAGTCTCGGCCCCGCGCTCATCGACCACGCGCGCTTCAATATAAAAATTGGGAAAACCAATTGAGCCGATCTTGCGCAACGAATCCTCTTGATTGAGCGAAAACACGTTAGGCCCGAATTCAGTTAAGCCATAACCCTGGCGAACTGGAATACCACGCTCTTCCCATTGCCTGATCAACGGCACGGGCATGGGCTCCCCGCCAACAATCGCATAACGAAGACAACTTAAATCGGCGCTATGAAACCTTGGATCACGAGCCAAGAAATCCATGGTCGTCGGGACGCCAAAAAGCACGCTGACTTTTTCTTGAGTGCACAAGCGCAACACCAGTTCGGACTCGAACTTGCGCAACAACACAACTTTGGCCCCGCGATGTAAACAAGGTGTAGTGAGCACATTCCAACCGCCGGTATGAAATAGCGGGAGAAAAGTAAGGACCGATTCCTTTTGGGTGAGATCTAAACGCAAACCCGTGTTAACGGAATTCCAGAACAGCATGCGATTCGAAATCACCGCGCCCTTCGGGAATCCGGTGGTGCCCGAAGTGTAGAGGATCATGCATGGGTCTTCAAACTCAGCGCCAATAAATTTCACCCGCACCGGCGAAGCCGAAGCCAGCCGCGCACAAAGGTCCTCGAACAACCATACCCGGGGCGACTTAACTTGCGCGGCAAAGGCCTGCTGAACGATCACCAGTTTAGCGCCGCTGTCCTCAACAATGTGGGCGATTTCCGAGGCGGTGAAGCGAAAATTAATTGGCACTAAAATCGCGCCTAATCGCTGAAGCGCAAAAAACAAGACGATATACTCCAGCTCATTCTGTGCAACACACGCGACTCGGTCTCCGCGCGTGATTTGCCAACCTTCGCGCAGAAGCCCCGCGAGTTTTTGGCTTTGGTCATATAGGGAGGAATAACTCAGCGCCCGCCCATCCTCCCCGGACTTGAGAGCGATGCTCTCAGGGGAATAGCGAGCCCAACGCTTCAACCAATCCAGTTCAGGTGTCATAGTCCCAAACCAAACTCAACGCCGCCATCGAGAGACCACCACCCGAGCCCAGCATAAAAACCAGGTCGCCCTTTTTCAGTTTGTGCTGAGCAACTGCATCATGCAAAGCCATGGGAATGCACGCGCTGCCGGTGTAGCCAAACCGGTCCATAATATTATGCGATTTGCTGCGCGGAAGCTTTAACTTATCCAAAGCCTCGTTAATGCTCTCAATATTGATTTGGGTCAGAAAAAAATGATCAATATCTTCGACTCGCTTATGCATGCGATCGAGCAATATTTGAGTCAGTCGCGGCCAATGGGTGCCATTGGTTTCGATCGGAATTTTCTTAGCGAAGTCGAGCAGATGTTTTTTATTCTCGAGCGCTTCATGAGTCATCGGCAGCGCGGTTCCGCCAGCATAAACGCCCATGTAGTCGTGATATTGACCGTCGGCAAAGAGCGTGGCCATTTGCACGCCTACATCCGAGCTTTCGCTCGCAGAAACAATGACCGCACCCGCACCATCGGCAAAAAGACTGGCAATGCGATGGTCGGCGTAATTAATATATTTAGACATTCCGTAGGCGCCGACCACCAAAATATGGCGATACTGAGCGTCGGCCCTGATATACTTCGAAGCCATATCTAAAGCAGTGACAAACCCCGCGCATGCCGAATTGATATCAAACGCGCCCGAATTTTTGGCCTGAAGCTTATACTGCACAACCGCCGCGGTCGAAGGCGAGAGATAATCCGGCGTATCGGTAGCGACAATGATTAAATCCAAATCGCTGGCTTTCATGCTCGCGGACTCGAGTGCTTGCTGCGCAGCCGGCACAATCAGATCGGAGGTCGCCTGATCTGAGGCCATGTAGTGGCGCTCGTGTATGTTGCGCCTCTCCCGTAGAAAACTCGAAACGTCTTTCTGATACAATTGATCAAAGTAATCGTTGCGCACAATCTTTTCTGGAGCATACATTCCAGTGCCACGAATCACACAACCGCGCATTTTTTCTCCTTGTTTGAAAGCGATATACTTATTCAACTTTTGCACGGATGGGAATCTAGTAATTCATAACGACGCAAGTCACAATTATAAGTATTGTTCCAGTCCGCGAAACTCGCTAATAGTCAAGGCACCAAGGCGAGGGAGGCTTCATGAGTCCGATAAAATTCAATTTTGAAAACAAAAATGTGGTCATTACGGGAGGCGCGCAGGGCATTGGCTTTGAAGTCGCCAAACATTTTCTGCAGGCCGGGGCCACGGTGACGGTCGCTGATTTTTCACCTGCCGCACTCGAGATCACGAGTCGCGAACTGGGCCATTTCAAAACCCTTAAGGCCGTCACTCTGGATGTCACCAATCGCAAGAGCTGTACCGATCTCGCCGATGGCATTCCTGGCAATTTACATATTTTGGTCAATAACGCAGGCATTACCCGCGACAAGAGTTTGGTAAAAATGAGCGACGACGAATTCGACCAAGTCATCGCCACCAATTTGACCGGCGTTTACAATGTTACCAAAACTCTACTGAGCAAATTTGATCCACAGGCACCCAAACGCATTATCAATATGGCAAGTATTGTCGCGCTTTACGGAAATTTTGGCCAAACCAATTACGTTGCCGCCAAAGCCGGTGTGATCGGAATGACCAAGACTTGGGCACGCGAGCTCGGCAAGAAGGGATTCACCTCGAATGCCATTGCACCCGGATTTATCGCCACCAAAATGACCCAAGCGATGCCTAAAGAAGTTCTCGAAGGGCTCGCCGCCAAAGTTCCGGTTGGTCGCCTCGGTGCGACCAGTGACATCGCCGCCGCCTGTTTGTTTTTGGCCAGTGATTCGGCCTCATATATTAACGGTGCCGTCCTTAGTGTCGATGGCGGGCTGGTGATGTAATGAAATTCTTAATCCTCACATTGCTGGTTTGCGTTCAAAGTGTGTCCGCACACACCCCTGCTTTTACCAAACGTTTTGTTCAAATTCGGACAGGGCGAAAACTGTATGTTGAGCATCGACCTGCGGCTGCTGGCCGGCCCACGCTTTTTTTACTCAATGGTTTAACCTACAGTACTAAGCAATGGGACCTGCTCGTTACGGCTCTTGATCAGATCGATCCACACATCGGTCTGGTGCTTTATGATATGGTGGGCATGGGCGAAACGCTTCTCGCCAACGCCCCCGCCAATTACGAAATCCCTTTTGACGATCAGATCCAAGATCTCAAAGACTTGCACACGGTGCTTAAGATCCCGGGCCCAACATTTTTGGCGGGACTATCTTATGGTGGCGGAATGGTGCTCGATTATTTGGCGCTCTATCCCGACGATTTTACCCAGTTCATCGCCATGTCTCCCTTCCTCGCGCGCCTGCCCGAACAAGACAAATGGATCAAAGACAAAGTGGAGTGGAATCATATTCTCTATCCTTTCGATCCACGCTCGGACGAGGAGCTCTACAACTGGTATTTACAGGTACTGATCAATTCCACCTACCCGGCGGCCGAACCCATTATTTTGGAAAACCCCTTTAAGTTGGAAGCTGTTTATCGCATGGTCAAGGGTGCCTTGAATTGGAATGCGGTGGCCGTCGCGCCCGGTTTTAAGGGCGCAAAACTGCACTTGATGAGCGGCGAAGCCGATGCCTATGTGCCACTTGCTTCGCAATTGGAGTTCTGGCAAAAGGTCCCGCCCGCGGCACACTTGAGCGCGATCATTATTAAAGCTGCGCCTCACAAATTGCCGGAGGCGCTGCCGGTGTTCACCGCCCGCTGGCTAATGCAGATTTTAAATGGCAATTCCGATTTGCAAAAAGGCCTAATTTTTAACGGCGATCCGCAACAGGGCAATGCGCGCAGCGGCCCTATAACCATTCCACTCTCTAAATAAGGCGAGGACCTGTGGACCTTCACCAGACTGAATATCCCCAGTTAGCTAAACAAGATGTGTTGTTTATCCATGGCAACTTAGCCTCCACGGTTTGGTGGGAGCCGACCGCGGCGGCGTGGAAAGCGCGAGGTCCGCAGGGCCGCGGAGCTTTGATCACGGCCGACTGGCGCGGGTGCGGAAAGAATCCAAAATGGCCGATCGACAAACCGTTTAGCCTGCAAGAGCTCGCCGAAGATTTTTTGGCGCTATTGCGCAAACGGGGCACCGCCAATGTCGGCGTCGTGGGCCATTCGCTCGGCGGACTGATTGCATTGCAAATGATGATTCTAGATCCGCGCCTATTTTCGCGCGCGGTACTACTCGACCCGGTAGGAGCTAAAGGCGTGGTCTTTGATGACAGCATGTATGAGGCGTTTCGACTGATGGCTCGCGATCGTGAGATGACCAAGGCGGTGATCCTTGGAACAGTTCGCAACTCCGACCAACTCGACTCTCAGTTTGCTGAGCGTTTGACTGACGACGCGTTTAAAGCCGCGCAAGGTATCGGCGCCTCGGTGCTGGGAATTCTCAAGACCGTGAACCTTGTCGAGGCCACACGCACGGTAAAAGTGCCCACCTTAATTCTTCACGGCCACCATGACCAAGTCATTCCGCTCAGTGACTCGCACCACCTCGCGAGCACAATGGTGAACGCGCAACTGCAAGTGTTGCCAAATGCCGGCCACTGTTGGAATGTGGAAAATCCTGGCGCTTTTGTTGATAGTCTCAGAAATTGGTTCTAAATGGAGGAGTTATGAAAATCAAAGCCCGTCATATTTTGGTCGAACAAGAATTTGAGGCCAAAGATCTGATGAAAAAAATCGAAGAAGGCAAATCGTTTGAGGAATTGGCCTCGACCTTTTCTAAATGCCCGTCTGGCAAACGCGGAGGTGACCTCGGCGAATTTGACCGCGGCCGCATGGTTCCCTCGTTTGACGAAGCCGCGTTCGCACTCAAAGTGGATGAGATTTCGCCGCCTGTGCGCACTCAGTTTGGGTATCATCTGATTCAGCGCTACGCTTAAAACTCAAAGCGGCGAGCGTAGGGCACACTCGGATCGTCGCGCAAATTGTCGATCATGTTGTGCTTGGAATATAAGAAATCCGCGAGACTGCATTGATAGTTATTCCAGTCACAAAAGCCTTGTGGCTCGGCGCAGTCAACATCCAGTCCCGAACCTTGCAGAAACTGGGTGCTGACTTTGGCTTTGTACCAAGCGCTAAAATCTTTTTCATCTCGCACCGTCCATGCGTCGCGCATGGTCGCCCAAATGGGTTGAGGAGTGGAACTATCACGTGGAACCTTGAAGCGATGCGCCTTGGCGTCAACGCGACTAAAGCGTCGCACTTGTTTCGCCAGTTCCGCGACTGAATGACGGTTTCGTCGGCGTGAGCGAAAATACTGGCAAGCAAAAAGATAAAGAGAAGTTTCACACGAACACCCCCGAACTGCTTTGCAGTTTCTCACGAGTCTGTCAGTGGCGCCATTCGTTCAGAGATTTCACGGTGTTGGGCGAGTCTAGAAGAATGCAGATTGTTTGCGCACCAGGCCCATGGCATATTGCCTCTATCCGTGATCAAATCCGATGCTCTAAAAATTCCTGACTTTGCGGTTTTATTCCTGGCCCGAATATGCACTTCAATGAGTTTACAGTCGCAGGCTGTCATCGTCGGGTGGCATATTTACGAGTTGAGCCATGACCCGCTACTACTCGGCCTGATTGGATTGGCCGAGGCGACTCCGGCCATCGTCTGTGCCTTTTTCGCGGGCTATGTGGTGGATCACTGGCGGCCCTCCGCGCTCTATCGCTGGGCCTTGTTTTTTTTGGTGCTGAATTCGTTGGTTATCTTAACGGCTAGTTTGCCTTTCGTTCCACTGCTGGCGAACCAACGTCTGGTACTGTTGTTTATGGCAGTATTTGTTTCGGGCCTGGCGCGCAGCTTTACCTCTCCCTCGGTGTTTGCCATGATTGCCGAAATCGTTCCGCGTGGACTTTTGGCTGAGGCCTCGGCCTGGAACAGTTGGACCTTTCAAATCGCCGCGGTGATCGGTCCAGCGATTGGCGGGCTGCTTTACGGAAATTACGGCGCGACGGTCGCGTTTTCATTTCCGCCGCTGCTCATGATGACGGCGTTGGTGAGCAGCCAGTTTTTTTCACGCACTACTAAAGAAATGCGCAGCCAAGCCGTGCGTGAGCCGTTCTTAATGAGCATCCGCGCCGGTATTCGCTTCGCGCTGGCGCAAAAAGTGCTGCTTTCGACCATGAGCTTGGATATGTTTTCAGTGCTGTTTGGCGGCGCAGTCGCGATTTTGCCAATGTTCTCGGATCAGGTCTTACACGCGGGCTCGCAGGGTCTGGGTTTTCTAAGAGCGGCCCCCTCGATCGGTTCCGGTGCCGTCGCCTTCTACTTAGCGCTCAGGCCGCTGTCGGTGATCTCTGGCAGGATGTTTTTGGTGGTGGTCGCGGGCTTTGGGATTTGCATCTTGGGCTTTGCGTTTTCGACTCAGTTTTTCGTAGCCTTCTTATTTTTGCTGACCAGTGGCGTATTTGACGGCGTCAGCATGGTCATACGCGGAACCATCTTGCAACTTCTCACCCCGCAGGAAATGCGCGGACGCCTGTCCTCTCTCAGCCTGATTTTCATCACCTCATCCAATGAGATCGGCGCATTTGAATCCGGGCTCGCCGCGCGCTTCTTAGGCCTGATTCCTTCGCTGCTGTTTGGCGGCACCATGACGTTGCTGGTGGTGGGCTTTACCGCCTGGCGCGTGCCAGAACTCGCGCGCACACGCATCGAGCAAAATAATACTTCATGACAACCAACGCCTTTGGGCTGAAAATGGCGACATGAAACTGTTGCTGTGCATAATTTTGTTTATAGGCTCCTCAGCCATTGCCTGGGACAAAAAGGCCTTTAAGAAACCCACGACCGCCAAGCTTAAAAAGAAGCTGACGCCGTTGCAATTCTCGGTCACCCAAAACGCAGATACCGAGCGTCCGTTCGAAAACGCTTACGCGGACGAGCACCACCCGGGAATTTATGTCGACATTGTATCGGGCGAACCGTTGTTTAGCTCACTCGACAAATACGACTCTAAGACCGGCTGGCCGAGTTTTAAAAAACCGCTGGTGAGTGAAAACATCCTTACCAAAACCGACCATCTATTACTGGCCCAACGCACCGAGGTGCGGAGCCGTTACGCCAACAGCCACCTAGGCCATGTGTTTGACGATGGCCCACCTCCGACCGGCAAACGTTACTGCATGAACTCCGCCTCTTTGCGCTTTATTCCAAAAGAAAAATTAAAGGCCGAAGGCTATGGCGAATTTAGCAAGCTTTTTGAGCCGTCAAAACCCTAGGAGGCTGGCATGACCACTCAACTCAAATTAGCGAGCGGGATCGCCGCACTGATCGTGTCCTTTCAAAGCGCGGCACAAAGCGCCGGTGATTTTTTTCTGAGCCCTAGCGTCGCTGTCGGCAGCAACAGCGTGCAAGGCACCAATGTGCGCTTTGGCCTCGATCTCGGCATGCATTCCAATGAGTATCTTTACGGCGGCGTCGGCGGTTTTTATGGCGTGGGCGAGCGCCCCGACAATGACCGCGAAATCGGTGCCGGCCCGTTCGTGGGGCTTGGCTATCCGGTGTTGGGCTTCCTAACCTTGCAGTTGCGCGAAGATATCGACTACATCGATGAGCGCACTCCGGTGTGGGTCGCTGGCACCACATATACCCACACCAGCGCCTACGGAATTATTTCCGCCACCTACGCCGGCGTGCACATTACCTTTACCAGAAACTTTGGATTCGCTGTCGGTTACCGGCTGGTGGCCGGCCTCAGCAAGACTTCGCTCGGTGATGGCCGCTCCGGCGTGGCGCTGGGATTCACTATTGGGTTTTAGTCGCCCCAGCGGGGGCGCGTTAGATGTTTGTATGGGGAACTCCGGCAAGCGGGACGCATTCGCGCCACCAGGCGCGATGCCGGCGAGGGGCAGGAGCCCGCTTCACTATACAAACGTCTGGCGCGCCTAATGCAGTCCCGAAGTGTCCTCGCTATTCGCACTCATCTCGTCCGCCGTTGCATCTCGCGCTTGTGTGGCCTCGATTTCAAAAATCAAATCTTGGCCTGCGAGCGGATGATTTCCATCGAGCGTAAAGCGATCGCCGCTAATTTCAATCACTCGTAAATTCCGCCCCACGCCGTCGTCGCTAGAAAGAAAAACGTGATCCCCGTGGCGCAAAGTAAGATGGTCGGGCAACTCCTCACGCATGCACTGGACAACCTTTTGGGGATCGTAAAATCCGTAAGCCTTTTCCGCACTGAGCATGATTTTGCGTTTTTCACCCTTGCGCAAATTTTGCAAGCCTTCGGCAAGGCCCTGCAAAACTACGCCGGGACCGCCAGTGACCGTGATGACACCATTATTAAAAGTAGAGCTGAGAACTTTGCCTAATTTATTTTTCAGAACACAATGAAAAGAAACTATTTGCGCCTTCATGGACATTTCCTTTCGCTAAAGTTATGCACAGTATTAGCTATCGGAATCAGATCAAATCGAGACGACCGATCAATGAACCAGGGCTGGTTCTTTAATTATAGATGGTTTCAACTAGTTAAGCGAACTATAATTAGGCTTCAGATCGAACCTATTTGAGTTGGAGCCGCGCCAAGTCGTTAACATCCTGTGGTTTTGGGGAAAAACTTGTGATAGCGTGCGATCCATAAAGTAACTGCTTGTTTCGAGTCTGAGGGCATAGTGCCCAATCCTCCGAAGCGGCTCCCGGCCTTTAGGAGGTTATATGGGTAAAAAACTTTACGTAGGAAATCTTCCCTTTTCAGCAACGGAACAGACTTTGTCTGAGACATTCGCGGAATGCGGAACTGTTGATTCTGTGAAAATCATCACGGATCGTGATACTGGTCGCTCAAAAGGTTTCGGCTTCGTGGAAATGTCCACCGATGCAGAAGCACAAAAAGCCATCAGCAAATTCAACGGTGCGGATTACGAAGGTCGCGCGATGACTGTCAACGAAGCTAAACCGATGGCTCCCCGTGAAAATCGCGGCGGCGGCGGTGGCGGCGGTGGTGGATTCGGCGGCGGCGGCGGATGGGGCGGCGGCGGCCGTGGCGGACGACGCTAGTTTTTTCGTTTGTAAACAGAAATGCATTAAGGGTCAGCCTCACGGCTGGCCCTTTTTTTTGGTCCGAGATGCCCTCTTCCACCTTGGCGACGCGATTGAGCGCGATCGGATTGTAATTGGGTCCGCCGCCGCGATTGTTGATGCGGATTTTGCCAAAATCGAGCGGCGAATTGGCCTCGCCCAGCACGCGAATATTGAATTCCTTTTGCGAGTTTTCAATACGCCCCGCCGGCTGTTCAATCTGCTCGGCTTGGATCGCGGCGATCAGATCCTGCGAAATCAAATCGAGGCCGTACATCTTCTTGGCGTCAATCCACACCCGCAAATTCGGATCAACATAGCCGCCCATCACCACATTGCCGACGCCCGTGAGCGACGAAAACTGATCTTTCAGGGTGTTACGCGCATAAATCATTTGATTGAGCCTCTTGCAAAATTGCCGACATTTTTTCTGTCTAGTTTCTGTGGATAAGCCGGGTTATCCACAGAAAGCCTGAGCTTCTGCATCGCATCGTCTTGGTGGAGGTTCGGGCAAGATGAAAAAATAGCGGTGGTTTCGAACTTGGCCAGACATTTACTCAATCGGTAAGCGCGATCGAACGCTAGTCTGCCTTGCTCCCAAAGCCAGAGAGCTAATGCCATCTGGACCGTAGTCACAAATATTGTTTATGTCACAAGCCTAAGCAGTTGATCCGCGGCTAGAACCAGTATGCCGAACATCAAATGTGTCATGACTTTCTCATGCCCTCTGACGCGAACAAAGCGGCCACCAAAATCGTCTTTGAGTCGCGAGTTGGCTCGCTCCGATATTGTGCAAATTTTGTAGCGCTCCTTTTTTGCTGGATCCATCTCGAGCTTTTCTCCGCGTCGTGGATTTTGGTCGATGACCGGCACGTGCCCCAATAGCTCACTCTGGTTTGCTATAATTTTGGAGTCGTAGGCCGCATCCATCAGATCGTAGAGGCTTGTCACACGCTGGGCTGTCATTTTCATGAGTGGAATGGCTACCTGTGAGTCATGCACTGATGCTGAGGTTAAAATGCAACTGATCGGGATCTCTCCGTCAGCCGTATCGATGTGAAGTTTGTAGCCTGCCCAACAATGAGCAAAGCCCTTGGAGTCTTTCTTTGCTCCACGATCACAAGCCGTCGGCAAAGACGCTCGCAGTTCAGCAAATGTCATTTGCTGTTGCTTTTCTAACACCGTGGGCTCTTTAGGCCCGGGCTCTTCGCCCTTGCGCGGCCGTCCACGTTTGCGGTTCTCCTTCGGCGGCGGTGGGGTCTTGGCGGCTGGTCTTTCCCGGGCCTCGATCTCAGTGCTGTCGCGACTGATATGACCAACCAGACGCTTAGCCTGGTAGGTCTGGATTAACTTGGCGTGCACTGCCTCCGACAGTCCCATTTGCGCAAACTCGGCAAATGCTCTTGAGAAAGTCCATTCATCGGGCACTTGGCTTTGCAGCTCCCAGCCGCAGATGCGGCGCAGATTCTTTGAACCCTTAAGTCGCTCAAT
>JANXMF010000125.1 GCA_025354795.1 Pseudobdellovibrionaceae bacterium | reverse complement strand
CACGAATAGACCTCGTTCAAGTTGTGGTTGGTGGTTCAATTCCAACTAATTCAAGAATCCTGCCAGCCTTGAATATCTCTATGGTCGCCCTTCGACACCCTCCCGAGACATCTTGTCCCATCCCTGAAGGCCCTTGGTAACACTTGTCTCAACACTTCCCCAAAACCCCGATGAGGTAAAGAAAAACCATGTATTTTCAGATGTTTATACACCAATACTGAGTTTCCGCCGCAGCATTTTGTGGCATGACAATTGTAACGTAACCGGGATACGTTCTCAAAAAGGATGCTTTAAACTATGCGAACTGTTCAAAAGGTTGCCGTTGTTGATGACGATTTAGAAATGGGCCGCCTGGTGACCGACATTTTGACCGAGGACGGATTTCAAGTCACCCGCTACTCCTCGGCCCAAGAAGCCTTGGTCAAATTCAAATCGGATCCGCCACAGGTTCTAATCACCGATCTAAAAATGAAAGAGATCGATGGCATGATGTTCTTGCGTAAAGTGCAGAGTGACTATCCAAGTATAGTTTCAGTCATGATGACTGCCTTCGGCTCGATCGAAACTGCCATTGAAGCTATGAAGGCGGGCGCCTACCATTATATAGTCAAGCCGTTCAAAAATGAGGAAATGGTTCTGCTGGTCAACCGTGCGATGGAAAGAGCTTCGCTCGCAAAGGAAAACTCGGTTTTGCGCCGTGAGCTGCACAAGAGTTTTAGCGTCGAGTCTATTATTGGCAAGAGCCCGGCGATGACAGAGGTCTTTGAAACCATCAAGAAAGTGGCTTCGGCCTCGGCCACGGTCCTGATCGATGGCGAAAGCGGTTCTGGCAAAGAGCTGGTGGCCCGAGCCATACACAACTCAGGCTCACGTAAAGCAAAACAATTTATACCGGTAAATTGCACCGCCATTCCGGAAGCCCTTATGGAGAGCGAGCTTTTTGGCCACGTCAAGGGCTCCTTTACCGGAGCGGTGGCGGACAAGCGGGGTCTGTTTGAAGAGGCCAATCACGGAACTTTATTTTTAGATGAAATTGGAGACTTGAGCCCTACCCTACAGGCCAAACTGCTAAGGGTTTTACAGGACAAGCAGATTCGCCCGGTTGGAGGCACCCAGCTTAAACAAATAGACGTGCGCTTCCTCGCCGCCACCCACCGCGACCTAAGCACTATGGTGAAAGACGGAAAGTTCCGCGAAGACTTGTTCTATCGTTTGAATGTTCTTCCCGTGCGTGTTCCTCCGCTCCGCGAAAGAGTCCAGGATATTCCGCTCTTAGTTGAGAATTTCATCACCAAGTTTTCGGCGCAAAACAATTCCAAAGTTCGCGGGGTCACCAGCGAAGCCATGGCGACACTTATGGCGCACCCCTGGCCCGGAAACGTGCGCGAACTGGAAAATGTCATCGAAAGGGCAGTCGTACTTTGTCCCAACGAATTGATTGACACCCAAGATGTCATGGGCCGTGCGCTAGAGGCGGCTAAGCGCAGTATTGATAATTTGTTTAGCGATACGCCCACGCTGGAAAAATTAGAAGAACGCTATATTAAGTTAATACTTGGTCAAACTCACAATCAAAAAGACAAGGCCGCTAAAACCTTGGGCATTAATCGCCGTACCCTTTATCGCAAAGAGCGAATCTATGGTTTGGTGTCCGCCGACGTTCCTGAACCCGATGAGGAATCTGACAGTGTCCAGTGAAGGGCTTTCCAGCCAGGATTTTAACCGCCTCAAATCGGCCATTGATGAGGCGGCGATTGTTGCGATCACGGATAGCAAGGGCGTTATCACTTATGTAAACAAAAAGTTTTGCGCGATTTCCCAGTACTCCGCGCAAGAGCTAATTGGCAAAACTCACCGCATAATCAATTCACACTTTCATCCCAAAGAGTTTTTTGTCGATATGTGGAAAACCATAGTTTCCGGCAAGACCTGGGAAGGAGAAATTCGTAATCGCGCGAAAGATGGAACCTATTACTGGGTGCACACGACCATCGTACCCTTCCTTGACCAGCACGGAAAACCCGACCGGTTTGTGGCCGTTCGTTATGAGATTTCCGAGCGCGTATTGATGCAAGAGCAATTGAAGATTCACAGCAAGAAACTTGAAATCAGCAACCGGGAATTGCAAGACTTTGCCTCGGTTGCCGCCCACGACTTACAAGAACCCCTGCGAAAAATTCAATCCTTCGCTGATCGCTTGCAAGCCAAGTTGCGAGAATCCGTGCCCGAGGACGCTCGCGACTACCTGGATCGAATCGTCAGCTCGGCCCATCGCATGCAAACTCTCATCAATGATCTCCTCACCTACTCTCGCGTCACCACCAAAGCTCAACCCTTTGTGCCCGTGGATTTAAACCAAATCGTGGCGCAAGTGGTCTCTGATCTTGAAATTCGCTTGGAGCAAAGTCAGGGTAAAGTCGAATTTGGCGGACTTCCGACACTCGAAGCGGACCCCACTCAGATGCGTCAACTTTTTCAAAACCTCATTAGCAATGCCCTCAAATTTCACAAACCCGGCAAGCCTCCGCAGGTGACGGTGAAAATGCAACCTGGGGATTCCAACACGTCGGTACAAATCCGAGTGACCGACAACGGTATCGGTTTTGATGAAAAGTATCTCGATCGCATTTTTACGATCTTTCAGCGCTTGCACGGCCGTTTTGAGTATGAGGGCACGGGAATTGGTCTAGCCGTGTGCCGCAAAATTGTTGATCGCCATGCCGGATTTATCACGGCCGAATCCAAATCCGACCAGGGTTCAACATTTTTAGTCACTTTACCCTTGAAGCAAAAGCTAGAGGAGAGCACATGATCAAACCTCATCAATTGACTATCATGGTCGCTGATGATGACGAAGAAGACCGCGACCTAATCAAAGATGCTTTAAAAGAGAGCCGACTGCTCAATGAAATCCATTTTGTCAAAGATGGTGAGGAACTGATGTCGGCGTTGCGGGCAGCGGCTCGCCTTCCCGGCCTTATCCTTCTCGACCTCAATATGCCACGCATGGATGGCCGCGAAGCCCTCAAGGAAATCAAGAGTGATCCGCGCCTCAAGCAAATTCCCGTGATAGTCCTGACCACTTCGAAAGCCGAAGAAGATGTTTACCGCACCTACAATTTGGGCGTGAACTCGTTTATCACAAAACCGGTGACTTTCACGTCGCTAGTGGACCTGATGCGAAATCTCGGCCGCTATTGGTTTGAAATTGTCGAGTTGCCGAAGGAGAAAGGACCCCGCTAAGCGTGCGCCGCGATCATCTGCAAGTTTTACTGGTCGACGATGATGAGGATGATTTAGTCAACATTCGAGCCTTGCTTGGCGAGATTCCAAACTCAAAATACAAACTGGTTTGGAAGTCCTCGTATGAAGATGGACTCCAAGCCCTTCGCGGTGGACATTACGACGCGTGCCTTTTGGACTATCGCTTAGGAGAAATGACGGGCCTGGATCTGCTGCGCAAAGCCCATCACGAGGGATTGACTTGCCCGATCATACTGCTCACCGGTCATGGCGATTTTGATCTGGATATTCAGGCCATGCAAACCGGAGCCGCCGACTATCTGGTCAAAGCCCAGATCACGCCGCCGTTACTCGAACGCTCGATCCGCTATTCAATGAAGCGGGCACTCGACACTCAGGAACTTTCTGAACAGAAGGAAAATTTTAGGATTTTATTCAATTCAACATTTGAGGGAATTCTAGTTCATCGGCAGGGGAAAATCAGCTCTGTCAACACTCCAGCCGGAGAAATATTTGGCTGTTCTCCCAACGAAATGGTGGGAACCGCTTTGAGCCGTTTTATTCGCGATGACACGGATGCCATCCTCAACAATTCACAAAATGCCAATGTCCGTTCAGAAGGAATAGGCATAAAAAAAGACGGCTCCGAAATTTATTTGGGGCTATCGAGCCGGATGGTCGGTCTACAAGGCGAGTCGGTATCTTTGCTCGCCGTTCAGGATCTCACACAGTCCAAGCAAATGGAGGCGCAGATACTACAACAGGACCGCCTCGCCTCTCTCGGCCTGCTTGCCTCAAGCCTGGCCCATGAAATAGGTACGCCTCTCGGCGTGATCAGGGGGCGCGCCGAACAGGTGTCTAAATCCGCAGATGAAAAGTTGAAGAGCACCATGGAGACCATCATCTCCCAGATTGACCGCATCGCAAAGCTTGTGACGTCGCTCTTACAGATCGCGCGCGGCCAACAATCGACTTCGTCCGTTGCGGTGAATTTCAATTCTGCGCTTCAAGACGTCCTCAATTTGATGAGTCATGAGCTCGAGCGAAATGGGATTGAGCTCAAAATACTTGTGGGCGACGATATTCTGGTCAAGGCGGAACCCGGTCCACTCGGGCAGGTTATTCTCAATCTCTTGGTGAATTCAGTTTATGCGATAGAAGAAGCTCGTAAGGCAGGACGCACATCCGGCCACCGCATCACGGTGCAGACAAAAGACCTTCAAGACCAAATCGAATTTTCCATCGCAGATACCGGCTGTGGAATTTCCGAAAAGAATTTGCGCAACCTCTTTAAGCCGTTTTTTACCACCAAAGACATCGGACTCGGCACAGGGCTTGGCCTGGCCACGTCCTATAAACTCATTGATTCGTGGGGCGGCTCAATTCGGGTTGAGAGCGTGGAAGACGAGGGTGCGACTTTCACTGTAACGCTCTCTAAGAAAGTCTAAAACTTTAGATCCCTACCTGCTCAAGCATATTTAATAAGCTCCCGATCGTCGTATTGAATTTAAGTCCACTGAGACCGCCTGCAAAGGTCCGTTCCTGAGAGTCGAGCATGGAAATCAAAACCCGCAAGAGGTCATCGGTCGTCAAGATTCCTATCAAATGACCCTTATCGACCACGGCATAGGCCAAGACTTTGGCTTCACGCATTTTTTCCACCACGTCACGCAATAGGGCTTCACTGGACACAGAGGTGGCGGGCGTCATGAATTCACCGACAGGCTTTTCAA
This sequence comes from Pseudobdellovibrionaceae bacterium, assembly GCA_025354795.1. GTDB lineage: Bacteria > Bdellovibrionota > Bdellovibrionia > Bdellovibrionales > UBA1609 > JALHOQ01. The sequence continues at coordinate 7,470 of JANXMF010000125.1, read as the reverse complement.
GTCCTGAGGGCATAATTTGCTGAAGCTCCCTATCCGAGAGCATGCCCACCAATTTCCCGTCCTCAAGCACCGGCAAATGCCGAATTTTAGCTTGCCGCATTTGCATTTGCGCCTCGCGCACTGTGTTTGCGGTTCGAATCGTCACCACAGGATTTGAAGCCACTTGACCTACTGAGTGTTTCAATTTGTCCTCCGCGTTTCGGAGATCGGATTATTGAAGAGGTCATAGGTTTTATAAAACTTGCGGGCGGCCGCTAAAATCTGATTGTCCGTGGGATGATCGCTATTTTCAAAACCCACGATTCTTGTCGCCAGACCACCCGTGTGGTGAGTCTCAAGATGAGTTCTAAAGTGGTTCTTGGCAAGACCTGGGCCGAGAATCAACAATTGTTCGGCGTCCTTGAGTTTGAGCGCGAGGTCGCGGAAAAAATGCTCAGGAGCCGCATCCCCGTGATGATCCTTTTTATTGTGGGTATGGTGATCCACACCCTTCTTTTCCAAATGCGTTCTTTCAATTCCGCTGGTCTTCAAGGCAAAGATCTGGGCCTTTTCCGAATCCAACCAAATCACGTAGTCCGACATATATCCTCCTAGTTAAGTAGCGTATATTTTTTTCCAATTCACTTCAAGATTCTCGCGGTCTCCCGGGTGGGCGATTGCGATCAGAGCCTTCGCGCGCTGTGCAAGCGTTTTCCCGTAGAGGTCGGCAATGCCATACTCCGTGATTACATAATGCACGTGGGCTCGAGTGGTCACCACTCCGGCGCCAGGTTTTAACATCGGTACAATTCGTGAAATGCCCTTTTGCGTCCGACTGGTCATAGCAATAATGGGCTTACCACCCGGTGAAAGCGAAGCCCCGCGAATAAAATCCATTTGTCCACCCGCGCCAGAAATGACGCGAGACCCGATGGAGTCGGCACAAACTTGACCGCTCAAATCAATCTCCACCGCCGAATTGATCGCCACGACTTTTGGATTGCGCGCAATGGTGACCGGATTATTTACGTAGCCGATGTCCAAACCAACAACCGAGGGATTGTCATGAATAAAATCATACAAAGCTTGTGAGCCCATCACAAAACCTGAAACTGTGCGGCCAGGTTGGATCTTCTTCATTGAGTTGTCGACGACGCCGGAGCGAATCAATTCCAGCGCCCCATCCGACCACATTTCAGTATGAATTCCCAAATGCCGGTGATGGACCAGGGCGCTCAGGACCGCGTCCGGAATAGAACCAATTCCCATCTGTAGAGTCGAACCGTCTTCGATAAGACTCGCAGTGAACGCGGCGATCTTAAGCTCATCCGCACTGGTGCGCGATGGCCGCTCCTCAGGAAGCGGTTCATTGATCTCAATGGCGTGATGAATTTTACTGACATGGACGAGACCATCACCGTGCACGCGAGGCATACGCGGATTCACCTGGGCGATAATAATTTTGGCGACATCCACGGCGGCCCGGGCCACATCGACACTCGTCCCCAAGGTGCAATAGCCATGGGCGTCGGGCGGTGACACATGAATTAACGCCACATCCACCGGCAAACGGCCGGAGCGAAACAGCTGCGGAATTTCAGACAGAAAACACGGCAAGTAGTCGACTTGTCCGGGCGCAAACCGGCTGCGCAGATTCGCGCCGATAAAAAGCGCGGCCACTTTGAACCGGTCTGCGTACTTCGCATCGCCAACGGTATGCAAATGCACGAGTTCGATATCGCTGAGGCGCTCTGAGTCCTCTGTCAGTCCAGCAAGAAGATGCGATGGCGTAGCAGCAGCTCCGTGCACAAAAACTCGGTCACCGGGACTCACAGCCTGAATGGCGTCGCGCACACTGGCGTGTACTTTCATGGCGCGATGGCCACCTTCAAAACGCCGTCTTGCCCACTCGCAAAGAGCTCATAGGCCTGAACAATTTGACTCAGTTTAAAGCGATGGGTCACCATGGGTTTAAGATCGACCCGGCCGGAAGCCACCACATTCATCAGACGGCGCATTCGATCCTTGCCACCCGGGCAAAGAGTCGTGATGATTTTGTGATCGCCAAGACCTGCATCAAAAGCATCGAGCGGTACATTGAGCCCTTTCGAGTAAACTCCTAAACTCGAAAGCGTCCCGCCCGGCTTGAGCACACGCAGGCAGCTTTCGAAAGTGGACTGTGTTCCGAGCGCTTCAATCGCCACGTCAACTCCGCGGCCATTGGTCAGACGCATGATTTCTTCAACCGGATTTGAGCCTTTGAAATTCAAGGTAATATCCGCGCCCACCGCGCGTGACATTTTTAGGCGATTTTCAAGCGCGTCCACCACAATAATTTTGCTAGCCCCTTTCAAGCGCGCGCCGGCTGCCGCGCAAAGACCAATTGGCCCCTGAGCGAACACGGCCACGGTGTCACCGATTTGAATATTTCCACTCTCTGCACCACTGAAACCGGTACTCATGATGTCAGGACACATCAATACTTCTTCGTCTGTGAGATGGTCCGGAATCAAAGCAAGATTGGCCATGGCATTGGGCACAAGCAAATATTCCGCCTGAGCGCCGTCGATCGTATTGCCGAACTGCCAACCTCCCATGGGCTTTCCTCCACATTGCGAGCCATGGTGATCCAGGCAGGAATCACAATGGCCGCAAGGAGTGATAGCACCAGCGATCACCCGCTGACCGATTTGCAGTCCCGTCACACCGGGACCTAGGTCCGCGATCACGCCCACCGGCTCATGGCCAATGGTTAGGCCCGGTTTCACGGGATATTCACCTTTTAAGATGTGCACATCCGTTCCGCAGATCGTGGTCGTGGTTACGCGCATCAGTGCTTCGCCAAAACCGGCCTGGGGAATGGGCTTTTCAATCAATTCGATCTGCCCGGGTTTGATGAAAGTAAGAGCTTGCATTTTTCCTGTGATCATAACTTCTCCTATTTAGGTGGCTTTGCAAGTTGGCTGAGCGCCTGCAAATGTTTTTGTACAGGTGCTGGAATAAAGGTGCCACGGCTGCCAGTGTAGCCAATGATCACACTCTCGCCATAGCGTTTAAAACATTTTTAGGCAATCGCAGTGTGCGGAGATTTTTTAATGCACGTTTCAAAATACATCTCGTGCAGACTCCAAAATCCAAGATCACGTAAATTTTCATAGGCTAGACCGATCAAAAACAGCGCCTCACCGGTGAATTCACTATGCGGGTAATGCTTAAGAAGGTCGTGCATCAGCGCGGATGCGCGCAAAAACGGAATCTCAGCGTTTAGGCGCCACGACGATGAACTTCCAGTCAATTTTCTCGCGGCCGCAATCAGCTCTTGATCGGATTTATAATTGGTCTTTTTCTCCCTTTGCCAACTCTTTAGATCGCGCAGCCAAATGCGAGCGGCTTCTTTGTGTGACGCAGTTGAATTTGGACTGGCCACCACGGCCTCCGCCAGCGCCATTGCTTTCTTGGGATTATCCATCACGCGGACTGCCAGCGTCAGTGCCAGACGCGAACCCAATTCCAAATCCATGCCCGGAATACCATCATTCTGTTTACTCTTAAGTTTTGCCAGCACCTCATCAAAGGCACTCTCAACCTGGCGGCTGGCCGCAAGAAATGAGACCCGGTCAATCCACGCGGCCGTTTTGAGCGGTTCAGAAAAGGCTTTCAGTAGCGGAAACTGCGGCCCATCTTGCGTTCGCGTGTGGCAGGCGATGCAATAAGACACCGAAGACTTAAGCGCAAGCTTGGCATAGGCGGCATTGCCTTCTTGAGCACTTTGATAAGCCCGCTCGATCGTTTCGTTCATAATTTGCGAAACAAAGGACAAAGACGGATCATCATCCGGCGCGTTCGTGGCATGCCCTCCACTTTGATCCAAAGCGCTCGTGATCTCGTGAATTCTCTTCAACCTGTCCTTGAAGGCGTCTGAATTCTCGGTAGATTTCGAAAACAAATCCGGTAAAATGTCACTCAATCCCTGGGACAGTTGCTGCATTTTGCCGCGCCACGATTCGTCGGCAAAACTAGTCTGAGTGAGAAGAAATCCGACTAAAACTATGAGTTTCATTTTACACCGAACCCGTCTTTGTCGCCGTTTCCAATTTCTCCGCGATGGCCTCAAGGCGCCGGAGGGCGAGATCCTCACCTCTTAAGTCATTTTGTATTTCTGAAACCTCGCGCTGAATAACACCTAGTTCCGGCTCCACCAGAATTCCGATAAACAGCGCCATGTAAGACCACAAAAACAAAGCGCCGCCCATCATCATAAATATGGCCAAAATTTTCCCAGCGTCTGTCACGGGATGGATTTCACTTCCACCCACAGTGGTGACAATTCCGACGGCCCACCCCAGACTATCCAGTATGCTATGAAGAGCCGGATTCTGCGTGTATTCAAGAGAGTAAAAAAACAGGGCCCCGCCAAAAATACAGGCATTTCCCCAAAGCGTGATCAACCAAAAGAGCGGTGTTTTCAATAAGGTCTTAAGGCGCATATTTAAAGACTTTGAAGGCAAAACATGCATCAACATCTTTGGCTTTACGGAAAGATGTTGTTTTGCAAGGCGATGTACCGCGTTCAATTGAGACCTTCTGTTTGAGAGCCTAACTTGGAGATTGCAATTCAACTGCCAAGCTGGCGCCGTGAATCCTATTCGCTTTCATGGGCCAACTATATTTCATTTGGGACAATTAGTCTCACCGGCGAAGGACAGAATGTCGGGCTAACTTTAGAGCCGTTCACTCAATGCCTTGATACTGTCACGAACCCATTCCGGAGGGGTACCGTTGTAACGGGCGCGCAGGCTTCCCTCATAGGCATCAAAGCATCTCTTGGCCACGCTAGCCTTGGGAAATTTCACTACGCACTCCTTCCAATAGATATCATTTAGCGAATACCAATAGATATTGGAAACATTGCGCTCGCAAATACCGAGATAGAGCAACATATCGGGAACGCGCGGTCCCTCAGGATTCTTCATCAGTCTTTCATAAAGCAAGCCTGAGATGCGCAGGTATTTAACCATTTCGGGATCGGCCGGCGCGATTTTACGGTCGGCGTCCGCGCTAACATTCCTTTCCGCATAATGGATCAGTTCTTCATCGCTTAGATTCGCGGGGTCATGGGTCTCGGCCTTCCAGGCTGTAAAAAAGGCAAGCCACGACTTGATGTTCTGTTGGATATCCAACGGGAGTTTTTTATTTTCAAGATCCTTTTTCAAATCGTTGAGCGCCATACCGGGATCGCGCTTTACGCGCGCAAATATGGCAATTTTGCGTCGATAAACTTGAGCCAGTTCATCACTCGACAAGCCTGACTTTGGATAACCTCTCACCAGCTGGTCGAATTTATCGAGAGCGTGATCAAAGCGTCTGGTAATAAATTGGAATTCGGCATTTTCAAAAGTCACTTTGTCGAGAGCTTCATCACCGCCGCCAAAACCAAAAGAGTTACGCTTATCGGGCACCTGGGTGTGGCAAGAAACGCAAAAATTCGTGGTGCCGCTGAGTCTCAGGCGGGCATTTTCGGTTTCGCCATGCTCAAATACTTTTTGCGTATTCTTAAAGTGATCAGCCAAAATCGAATAGGTGATGCGAAACCCGGGTGCCTTTTCGATGGTCTCGGAAGCCGCCGCACCCTCAGTCTTGCGTACGAGTTCATCAAGCGCCTGTTTTAGCTCCTTTTGCGCCTTAGGATCCCTAAATTTCTTTTCCGACACTAAGAGTGGGCGGATCTCCGCAATCTTACTGTAAAAAAAGTGCATCAGCATTCTCAGCTGGCCGCGTTCCTTGTCTTGCTCGGCCGAGCCTCTAATTTGAAACAGTAAAATTGCGGCCAGCGCAAATATTAGAAGTGTAGGCCTAAAACTCATTCTCATAAAAGCTCCTCGCCACTTGACTTAGCGGCATGAAATGCTGTCATTATATATGGCACAATCCATAATCCATCCAATCACAGTTCACATTCCTCTAGCGCTTCCCGTTTTTTTACCCTTCATTGTTGCTTACACCTGGGGGCGCACAAAAGTTTCCAAAGACCGTAGTCAATGGAACTGGACCGTGCTTAGTTACGCCCTGCTGTTGATCTGTAGCTCTCTTGCCTTTTGGACCGGAGAGCAGGATTCGTTCAACTCGCCGGCAAGCGCCGATGCGATGCTGGCCCATGAACATGTCGCCAAATATTTCATTGGCGCTTGTGCTACGGGCTTACTTCTTAGCGCTATCATCCGCTGGATCCATCGGCTGCACATAGGCCCCATCGCTTTGGCTTTGGAGGTGCAATCCGTAGCCCAGCTGGCCCTGGCCATTTGGGTCGGCCATATTGGCGGGGACCTCGTATTTCATTGATCAAATGGGACAAAACGTCCAAACTGAATGGGCCACGAGAAAAGTTGTCACAGAGTTCTAGCCCTCTGCACTAAAATGTGACGTCTTACGCAGCCTCAAGCTGCCGCGCCGAAAATCGATCCAATCCCTGCCGTAATAGCCATTGCAAGCCATCCCCAAAAACCGACGCGGAATGCAGCCTTCCATAGGCTTGCGCCACCTACGTACGCCGAAAGCATTCCAAGTAAAACTAAAAAGAGCACGGCGGTTGCAAAGACTATGTAAATCAAATTCTGCATAGGTGAAAAAACCACTACAGTGAGAGGCATTGCGGCGCCCCCAGCAAAAGATGCAGCAGAGGTAAGCGCTGCTTGAAGCGGACGAGCACTCATGCGTTCAGTGATGCCGAGCTCATCTCTTGCATGACTTCCAATGGCATCATAAGCCATCAACTGCTCTGCAACTTGCTTCGCCAGAATTTTGGAAAGCCCCCTATCAACATAAATTTGCGCAAGTTCTTCATGCTCAAGGTCAGGCTGCGACGCAAGCTCGCTCCTCTCGCGGCAAATATCAGCTTGCTCCGTATCTGCTTGTGAGCTGACTGAGACGTACTCACCTGAAGCCATTGACATGGCGCCAGCAACCAGACCGGCCACGCCAGTGAGTAGGATATCTTGATGCGACGAGTGTGCCGCAGTGACGCCAACGATCAGGCTCGCCGTCGAAACAATTCCATCATTAGCGCCAAGCACCGCTGCCCTTAGCCAGCCAATACGGTCGGAGCGATGTAATTCCGGGTTTGCCTTAACCTTCGTCACTGTATCTCTTCTAGAATATCAAACGTCCGAACTCAATCTTTAAGGTTTCCTCGGGGTTTTTTGACTCCACTTCTGATTTTTCTTCGCCAAGAACTGCCTAGCCTACAAAAAGAAATTGGTACCTAGCCTACTCCAGGCTGGCCCGCTTCCTGCACAGACAATTCTAAGGCCCAGTGCACTCGGACTGGGCTGGCGCGCGGTGAGACATTTCTGCTCGCGATGAGACATTTTGTAATTCGCTGAGGTAGAAGTGACGGAAAGTTTTGTTGTTGTATTTGAATGTTGTGGCACCCCCCACGAGGTTATATTTGATGACAGTGAATGTCCCGCGACCGCACCGGGTCGGGTTCGAAAG
>JANXMF010000081.1 GCA_025354795.1 Pseudobdellovibrionaceae bacterium | reverse complement strand
TTAAAATAATAGGTCACTTCAGACTCGTTTTGAGGAATCACGATAGGGGTGGCAATCGCCGCGCCTGAGCAATCGGGCTCAACAAAAAAATCGCCGCCGCCGCTTTGAGGGGTAAAGCCGTCCAAAGCGGTTGCGGAAACGGCAGGTAGTGGAGGACTTGAATTGTCCACAACACTGAACTGCACCGGATAACACTCGCCCACCGCTAAGTTGGGAGTGGGATTAAATGACATAACGCTAATTGCAAGTGCATCGGGTGTCGCGCCGGTGTCGACGGCGTAGATATTCCAGTAGCCTTGACCAACGCCAAAGGCGGCATTGGTGTTTGCGCGAATGGACAAAACTCCGCCAGCCGTCGGGCTCTTAGCATAAAAGCTCACCGTGTTGGCGTCTTTTGCCATAAGTAGACTTGGAAGTACCGTGGAGCAGCCCGAATTGGAGTAAAGACCCATTGACCGGCCGCTGCCATTAGGGTCTGAAAAAAGCGTAATATTAAAGGCCGCGGGTGCGAGAGTCGGGCCAGCGGCGTCCTCTAAACGAACATCATATTTTTTGCAGGTGTTGAGACCCTGCGATTGATTCGACGCTAAAACTGGTGACGCCGGAGTTTCCGAACCGCCGCTCACGAGTTTGAGTAGGTAAGCCGGGCCTTTTCCCGGTGCGCCCATCATTCCGCTCGGGTTTCCATCTACACCACTCGTAAAGTAAGTGGTTTTTCCAGCAACAGTTTTAAAAGGGCAAACCACGATTTCGACATTGCTTGCAGCTGTTAAGCCTGGAATGAGTATGCTATTGGCGCTTGCGGGCACTTGGCCTGCTGTTGTAAATCCAAAGTTTGACCTGAGCTGATCGCACAGAAAGCCGTTGCCGTTTGAAATATGATAGGGCTGGTTATAACTTCCATTCATGGTGCTGGTATCTGTCTGCGGGAGATAGAAAACTTCGCTGCCGGTAATATCGGAAGCCGCGCCAGGAAGATAAGTCCAAGTGACGCCAAGCTTACTCGTTACAGTTGCAAATTGAAGAAAGCTCCCGCCGCCATTGGTACCGGCAGTCGATTGAAAGGGGCCTCTAAACTGCAAGGCTGAATCACCGCTAGCGACGTTGTTGGTGGTCAAATGCATAAAGTCTTGAAAAGCTAAACCTGGGCAGTTGGATCCACTGTAATTCAATCCACCACCGACCCCGGCGGTACCTACAATTCCAGCCACGGTGCCGCTTGGACTAGAAAGCACTGGTGATGTTTTCCACTTGAGATTGAGGGGCGTTGCCGACACATCGCTATAAGCATAAGTCGAAACATCCACTGCAGTTCCCGTGACGGCATCAAAACACATCTTGTTAGCACTTGTAACGCCCGGACCGAAATAGCCCATCAGCAATAGACGCGCTTGATTGGACTCAAAATCCGTCGGAAGAGGACAAGCTTGGTCCACCGTCTGACCAAAATCGGCATTGCAGCGATAGGTTTTTGGCACATAAACCATAGTTGATGCGTTGGGGAAAGCGGCGTTCTTAGAATTCAATGCCGAGATTGCGAAATTGGTAAATAGGGTTGGGCCACCCTCAACGGTGTAAGTGAAACCACGACTTTGCAAGCCAAAGGTGCTGAAGTAGCCACCAAATATCTCAGACTTTTCCACGATCATCGGAGGTTTACCACTACCGGGCGTGAACGCGACATCAATGATGCCCGTTGGGCCGGTGTTGGTGCCCGTTAGGTAGCGACCCATAATGCTGCCATCGCCTGCGCCCGCACCACCTATGGGAACCGGGGCCAAATCTACAGGAACACTCTCACCCGTGAGAGTGACGGTTTTGTCGTCGTAGTTAAAAATCATATTACCGTCGCTGTCTTTCTCAACTAACAAGACTTGTACGATGCAGCCAGAGCCGGTGGGTAGATCGAAACTGAGAGTCTGTCCAACAGGCATGGGGGTGCCATGATCATGACTCCAGCTTTGGAAAATGGCGGAAAAACTCGCACCTGAGGTAGGGCTAACATTAAGGACAATGACTTCGATCCTTTTCGTGCCGGCGGGGATGGGCGTATCACGACTTGCTAGACCCCGGTACGCGGACTTCGCGGCAGGGGCGCCGACTGAACTGCCGGCGGGAAGTTGGATACTGATCCTCGCGGTAGACGCTTTGTCGCGCGTGCAACCGACGATCGCCAGCGATGCCAATAGGGGTACAAACCAAAGCCTGACTTTTATACGTGCCACGTTCATCTCCAAAAGATAATTTTCAAATGCTGTCCGTATTGGACATATCGACCAAAGGCCGGCGAAACTTAAATCCGTGCCAGAATGAAACAAATAGGCGTGTGCGTCATCTGGATACGTGGGGCTAGTGAGGCCGCCGAATTTTTGCTTGGCTCGACCCACATTACCCTCTATTCTTGCCAGGCTAAAATTTCACGGTGTACTGTGCGGTAGCTTGCGAGGGAGGCTCCTTTGTTGACATTTGAATTGATTGAAAAGCATGGGGATCACGAAGAGATTGTGTATTGCCACGACCGCGATTGCGGACTCAAAGCGATTATCGCAGTCCACAACACGACACTTGGACCGGCTCTCGGCGGTACGCGCATGTGGCCCTATCAGTCTGAAGAAGACGCCTTGGTAGATGTACTGCGGCTTTCAAAGGGGATGACTTACAAAGCTTCGGCAGCAGGACTAAATTTGGGCGGGGGCAAAGCCGTCATCATTGGCGATCCAAAAAAGCATAAATCCGAAGCCTTGTTTCGCACTTTTGGCGCCTACGTGAATTCTCTAAACGGCAAATATATCACCGCGGAGGACGTCGGCACCACCGTTCACGACATGGCCTATATCTTTATGGAAACGCCCTATGTTACCGGTATTCCGGTGTCATTTGGAGGCTCCGGCGATCCTTCACCTTTTACGGCTCATGGTGTTTTGATGGGGATCAAAGCATCGGTCAAAGATAAGCTACAAACCGACTCGCTCAAAGGCTTGCGCGTGGCCGTACAGGGGCTTGGGAGCGTGGGCTCTCACCTGGTTGAATATTTGGTTAAAGAGGGTTCGACCGTAACGGTTGCCGACATCGATAAGGAAAAAGTGACGCACATTTGTGACAAGTTTAATGTTACGTCAGTGGATGCCGACAAAGTTGTGACCAGTGATTGTGATGTGTTCGCTCCGTGCGCGATGGGTGCAGTGATCAATGATCAAACGATCTCCAAATTGAAATGCAAAATCGTTGCCGGCGGTGCCAACAACCAATTGGCCGAGCACCGTCACGGCGATGCGCTGATGGAGCTTGGCATCTTGTATGCGCCTGATTACGTGATCAACTCCGGCGGGCTGATGAACGTGTTCGTGGAGCTTGAGGGCTATTCCCGCGAGCGCGCGTTTGAAAAGACCATGCAAGTGTACGATAATCTTCTGCAAGTCTTTAGCATCAGCCGGAGTGAGGGCGTCGCCACTCACCGCGCGGCCGATACGCTGGCGGAAAAGCGCATCAAATCCATCGCCAATCTTCGCCAGCATCATCATGGCCGCATGGCACGTCCGTTTTCGACCTTAAAAGAAATGACCACTCGACAAAAATAGGAGCTACGCCAGTGAAAAAAGCAGAAGTGCAGAATCTTAAGAGTCCTGATTTTTTTGTTTCCACTTCAGATAAACTATTTAACTTTATTGAACACCATTTCAAGGTTGTGGTTTCGCTTGTCGGTTTGGTGCTGATCGTCTCCGTATCGATGGTGTCTTACACTTATATTAAGTCAAGCCAGGAGCAAAAAGCAGCAGAGGCCCTTTACGCGCCTGAGGCGAGCTTAAGAAAGCTGCAGGTTGAAAGCAAAGCTCCCACTGCCGCCAAAACTCCACCCGACTATGCCAAGGATTACGCCCCGTTGGTGGCCAAAATTAAAGCCGAAATTAGCGCCCATGCCGACACCAAAGCGGCTTTGGTTTCGTCCTTGAATCTAGCCTATCTTCTAGCCGAACAAGCGCAATTCGCGGATGCTTTGACGGTCCTTGATTTACCCAAATATCGCCCGACCAAGGGCGACATATTGGAAGGTTTTTGGTATATGCACCGCGGGCTGATGCTGCTCGAGAATCAAAAGTATGAGGCTGCGACTGAGGCTTATCAAGCGGTGTTGAGCTCACCGGAGCTCAAACCCTTTCATCCGGAGTCGCTACTTAAAATGGGCGTCAGCCTCGGCTTAAAAGGCGAAAGTGCTAAGGCCCGCGAGACCTATGAAAGGCTTGGCCGCGAATTTCCGGAGAGCGAGGCTTCCGCAACCGCGCAGCAGTACTTGCGTTTGCTCGAACTCAAAAAATAAGACTAGGGGTTTCATGCGTATTCTCTTAATTAGCGCTCTTCTCGTGCTCTGTGGATGCTCAAGCGTCAAGGTCGCACCGAATAAGCTGGTGGTGGAAAAGCGCTGGGTGCGCGACACTCCGGATCAGGATTTTTTAGGCGGACGCCGCATCCACCGCTTTGCGCCGATCTTGCTCGACAAATTAGTGATCGTGGGGAACTCAATTGATGCCGTGATTGCCTACGACCGCAACACGGCTCATGTGAAGTGGCGGATTCCGATCAAAGATGGTTCCGAAGGCGGCGGTTACTTGGCCGAAGGCCTTCTCTTTTTCGGCGCTAGCGATGGATTGCTTTATGCGGTGGTGCCCGAGACCGGCAAGGTGATGTGGACTTATCCGCTAAAGGCTGAAGGGCTTGGAAAGCCTGTGGTTAAATCCGGGGTGCTCTATATATTAGGCGGCAACAATGTGGCCCACGCGCTCAATGCCAAGACCGGCAAGCTCATGTGGATTTACAATCGCCGCGAGGCCGGCAATATTTCTGTGCGCGGGGCTTCGCAACCCGCGGTGAGTGGCGATTTGGTGTTGATGGGGTTTTCCGACGGTTCCCTGGTGGCGCTCAATAAGTCTTCCGGTACCGTGGTGTGGGAGGCAAATTTAAACCACAACAAACGTTTTCGCGACGTGGATGCCACGCCGGTGCTCGATGGAGATATGGTCTATGTCTCAAGCTACGACGGCGGTCTGTACGCCGTGGGCCGCGCCGATGGCAAGATCTACTGGACGCTTGAAGATGGTGGCTATGAAGAAGTGATTTTACAAAACAACACGATTTATTATTCCAGCACCAGTGGCAAGACTTATGCCTTGGATAAGGGCTCGGGCAAAGTATTGTGGCAAAAGGAAAATCCTGGTGGCGTTGCCACTGGCCCGACACTTTACCATGGCACCATAGTCGTTGGTGAGTTGGCGGGCGGTTTGCGCTTTTACGATTCCCGCAATGGCGAGTTGCTCAATGAGTTCGAGCCAGGACGCGGAGTCACCTCGCGCACCACTGTGGATCCGAAGAAAAATGAGATTTACTTTATGTCCCACGATGCAAACCTTTTTGCTTTACGCGTGCAGTGGCGACGTTTTGCTAAGGATTGGCCATGGGAATAATGCAGGTTCTGTTCATAAGCCTACTCTTGGCAGGCTGCGCGCAAGGACATTGCCGCCGTCAGGTTGATGCGCCCGCTGCAGCCCAACCACTCGCGCCGCCAGCGGCGGCCGCCTCACCGGTATTGACCGATGCCGATCATGTGCTGGTTTATAAGTATGATGGAAGCCTTCAATGCGGCATGGGCAAGCCCATTGATCTCGACACTATGGCCAAGGATCTTAAAGGCATCATGGTGTCGTCGTCGGTGAAGAAAAACGACGGCCTAATGCACATCCAGGTGTGTGGCTCAACCACCGGCATGGCAAATGTCTATGAAATCCCGGCAAAGACGCTCAAAAAGGCTGAGGCCAAGGGCTTTAAAAAATGGAGTTTTGAGTGAATACCAGTCATAGCGTCTCTCAGCTTGGGGAATTGATCCGCGACGTACCGGATTTTCCCAAACCCGGAATATTGTTTAAGGACATCACGCCGTTGCTCGCCGATCCTCAAGCGTTTCGTTCGCTCACCACTCACTTGGCAAAATTGGTTCCGCCCCATAGCACCTGTTTGGCATCGATTGAAAGTCGCGGTTTTATTTTGGGCGCCGCTATAGCCAATCATCTTGGTCTTGGTTTGGTATTGGTGCGTAAACCCGGCAAACTTCCTTTTTCGACCTTTTCTCATTCTTACGATTTGGAGTACGGCAGAGACACGCTGCAAATCCATGTGGATGCTTTGTCGAGTCAAGACCATGTGTGCATCGTTGATGATGTGCTCGCCACTGGTGGAACTGCGAGTGCGGCAGAGGTTTTGTGTTTAGAGACTGGCGCTACCGTCACGGGCTTTGCGTTTTTAATGGAGCTTGGCTTCCTGAGTGGGCGCAAGAAATTAAAAGCTCAGGCTCAAAGTCTTATGCACCTTTGATGCTGCATTTCCTGGTCCGCTCCATGGCAGTCGGCCAAAAATCCTCAAGCTCCGCCGGTGATTACGGTCAAGGTTTCAACTACAGAGTGGAGTTTGGATTTGCACCAGGCTTTGCGCCGGCGAAGGTTGAGCTTTGCTTAAAGGAAGTTCTTGGGCGTGTCGATCACCGAGCTTTAGGGGTGGACGTGGACCTTGGTTTTGAACCGACTTCAGTTAGGCTCGCGGCGTGGCTTGCGCAGGAAGTGGCGGCAAAGGCCCCTGAGCTGCGCGAAGTGCGACTGGTGCGAGGGGATGGGCTCGTAGTTCACGTCACTGCGCCCGAGTGATTTTTTTGGCATATATACTGCTCAATTAGACTTTCTATAGATGCTAAGCATTCGCATTGGAAAATTATGCTCTGCATTAAGTACTGGTAAAATAAAGGTATCTAAAAACAGCCCCAAAATCTGCTCAAATTCAAGCCTCGATCGTCCGATGAACCACACTGGCCCACCATCCAGCGGAGAATCAATGAGCAACAAAAATGTGAAAGTGGAAATTGAAGGCAAGGCTTGGGAATTCCCAGTGATTGAAGGCAGTGAAAAGGAAAAGGCGTTCGACATCGGCAAGTTGCGCGATCAAACGGGCTACATCACCATGGACAACGGCTTCGCCAATACCTCAACCTGCAAAAGTGCCATCACTTTTTTGGACGGTGAGAAAGGCATTCTGCAATATCGCGGAATTCCGATTGAACAGCTGGCCGAGAAATCAACCTTTCTTGAAGTGTCTTATCTTTTAATTTATGGTCATCTCCCAACCCAACCGGAGCTCGACAAATTCACCGATGACATTCGCTACCACACCATGCTGCGCGAAGACATGGTTAAGCTCTTTGACGGCTTTCCGCGCGACGCTCATCCCATGGCTGTCCTTGGGGCCGCCGTGTGCGCGATGTCGACTTTTTATCAAGATTCCCTCGATCCGGCCAGCCCTGAGCAGGTCAATATCAGCATCACGCGTCTGATGGCGAAACTTCCGACGATTGCGGCTTACGCATACAAGACTTCGATCGCTCAGCCGCGTGTTTATCCGCGCAATGACCTCGACTACTGTGCCAATTTTCTCAACATGATGTTCTCGGTTCCAGCCGAGCCCTACAAATGTTCACCGGAGGTGGTTGAAGCGCTCAATCTGCTTTTGATTCTGCACGCTGATCACGAGCAGAACTGCAGCACGTCCACGGTTCGCATGATCGGCAGTTCGGCCGCCAATTTGTTCGCCTCGGTAAGTGGCGGAATCTGCGCTCTGTGGGGCCCACTTCATGGCGGCGCGAATCAGGCGGTGATGGAGATGTTGCAGGCCATTCACAAGGATGGAGGCAATGTAGGTAAATACGTGGCCCTCGCCAAAGATAAGAATTCGGATTTCCGACTAATGGGTTTCGGACATCGCGTATACAAGAATTTCGACCCGCGCGCCACCGTCATCAAAAAGGCCTGCGACAAAGTACTGGCTAAAATGGGACTAAACAATCCATTGCTCGATATCGCAAAACAGCTTGAGGCCGCGGCCCTAAAAGACCAGTATTTTATCGATAAAAAACTCTATCCCAATGTCGATTTCTATAGCGGCATTATCTATAGCGCCTTGAATATTCCAGTGAATATGTTTACGGGCATGTTTGCGATTGGAAGGCTCCCGGGATGGATTGCGCATTGGAAGGAAATGAACGAGTCGGGTACAACGAAGATTGGTCGTCCTCGCCAGGTGTATACTGGTCCGACGAAGACCAATTACACGCCGATTCGTGAGCGCGTCGGCGCCGGTAAAAAAGTAGCCTAGGCCTGTCTGCCAGGTTCTTGGGGACTCGGGGGGAACGACCCGCTCAAATACTTTGGGTGGCAAGGCTTCTCATAAATTAATTTCATTTGATGCAAAAGACCAAGTGTACTTTTCACACCCGATTGAAGTTTGCACTAGCCGCGCGGTATGCTTCGTTGCCAATGAGGTTAATCATGTTAAATCGTATGCTTACTCGTCACTGGCCTGCAGTGCTTCAGCAAATTAACGAAAGTTTGCAGAGCCTACAAGTCTCACCGCCCGCGGAGCCGCTCAAAATGGCAGGCGAACCGGGTTGTCTGCCGCGCTTTGGTTTCGATGAGGCCCGCGTGATGGATGACTGTCAAGCGCTATATAAGATTACCAAGGTTCTTCCGCACTCTCCAGCGCAAAAATCGGGACTGCGAGTGGGCGATATCATCGAGGCGATTGACTCGGTCCCTGTCGAAACTTGGAACAACGAGGATTTGGTTGAGATTTATGAAAAGCCAACTTCCGTGCCGATAAAAGTCAGCCGCAATGGCGAGACCCTCCGTCGCTCAATTCGCGCCGAAGTGATGTGCACGCAGTAAGAGGGCGCCACTCACTCATTCACTCGCGCCGGCAGTACTTCCAGATCCTCACGCAAGCGCCCCTCGGAAATTGTCTCGATAATTACGCCCAGATCTATGTGCTGGACCAGCACTTCCCAAAACGAATCGGCGGGAATCTTAAAAAACACGCACGACTCGACCGTACTGACTTTACCGGTGCGCGGGACATTTGCAAGCAAGGCAATCTCACCAAAAAAGTTGCCCTGAGTTAGATGTTTAACATGCACTCCATGAACCATCACATACACTGAGCCGCGCAGGATTAGATAAATCGAATCACTCACATCGCCCTGGTTAAAGATCGTCTTGCTGCGATCAAAATACTCGAGTTGGCCGCGGCTGCACAGAAACTCGATGGTTTCGATGGAAAGACTGCGGAAGATGGGCGAGGACGCGAAGAACTGATTGACCAAGATGGCATTGCGAAAATCCTCGAGATGGCGAATGACGTGAGACTCTTCAGCGATCCGCCGGATCACTGAGATCGGCACTTGCAATACCAGCGTTGGACCTTTGGCTCGCACCTGGGCCGCACGCGGGGAGTCGTCCAAAAGTGCGGCTTCGCCAAAAATGGAAATACCAGCCATTTCAATCAGCCGTTCACTTTGGTTGCCGAAAGTCCGCGAGATGTCGACTTCTCCTTCAAGCAATACATAAAGTGTGAGGGAGGGCTCACCTTGATTAATAATTGCGGCGCCGTCGGGAAATTCGAGGACCTGAGAAAGATCGATGACGCGCGCGAGGCTGGCCCCTTGCAAATGCGAGAACACCGGTAGGTCCTGGATTTTTTCTGCGATTTCGATCTGACTTGGGTGCCGCATCGAGAGCGGACTCAATTTACGCAGTTTACCGCGCAAACTGGGCCAACGGGGCCGCACCGCCGAGGCTACCACCGTTTCGATCAGGGCCTGGACCGTAAAATAGAGCGCTGCCATCCAAATCGCCAAGCTAATCGCCGGAGCGAGGGCATCGCGACGCAGATGAATGATATGGTCGAGCACATGGGGGCCGAAGTATTTGGCCGCGTCGTAGAGTAAGTAAAACATGATCCCTAGCCACACTGAACCCAAGGCAAAACACACGCGTGCGAAGTCCCGATCATTGCGCAGGGTCCTTGAGTGCAGTGTGCGAATGAGCGAACTCACCTCAAAGTGCCAGGGCAACGTCTCCCGTTTCGCATTCAAAAACAGCGACTGGATCAAGCGTAAACCTTCACTGTTTACGAAGGGGTTTAATTCCCAAAACGTCAACCCAATGTTTAAGACAATCAGCGGCTCGCGCCACTCGGGCCCCAAATAGGGGAGTGCGAAAAACGCGACTCCCCAGCCCAGCACGATCTGACTGACATAAAACATGCCGGAATAAAGACGGTTATTCAAAAAATCATTGGCTTCGTCGCCCACATGCAAATGTACACCCCATGGGCTGATTTGCACCGCCACATTGTAGGCCTTGCCGGTGTGAAGAAGGAGTTGAATTCCTCGACACAGATGGCGCACACTTTGAATTACCGAACTGCAAATTAAAAGCATAATTAAAGTCGCGGGAAAGTCGGCGACGTTTATCCAATCCATGATATAGCGGAGCGGATCGCTCGGAAAGGATTGCAAACCGAGCAGCGAGCACACCAATAAGGTCAACGTGACGGCATAGTAAACGCCAGGCTTGCGTTGCGCGGCCACGATACTTTGGCCAAAGCGCCACGACAGCGCGAAGGGTTGGCGGCCGGGCTCCATCCACGAGCGCAGATGGGAATTGAGCGCGAGCTCGTTGCCGTTTACAAAAAAATCGCCCTGCTGCAAAACGTGAATGGCTTTAAGGATCGCCTTAAACGGTACGGCCCCTTGTCTTTTATATATCTTCTGAATGATCTCGCGCACGGTGAATTGACCGCTGCAGAGTAATACCAAGTCCGCTAGTGCCATCGGCAAAATGATCTGATTATAGGGATCGTCAGTCTCAAAGATAAGGCGAGAGCCGTGGGGGATCACTCGTCCAGGTCGCAGCTTGGGACGGAAATTTTCCAAGTTGGTGGTACTCATCGCGTCGCACCGGTAAATAGATTTTCAAACAGTGCCGAAAGATTCTTGATCCCTGTGCTGGGCGATTGGATATTAGCTAAAAATAAGATCAGTTGGCCAAACTCATTTTCGCCCACGGGATCATTGTTTTCCTTAACCGGGCGTGACTCTCGAAAGATGAAATACAATTGGTGGCTCAATTGAACTTGCGCCAACCGGTGCACCGCATTCTCCAGTACCACGGCGTCGCCTAACATAGAACTCCACAACTCCTGGGCTTCCATTCCTGGCCCGCGCGGACTCGGGGCCGCGTGTTTGCGCAGCGATTGACCGCGGCTACCGGGTGCCAAAACCGTGTTTAAAAATGTTTTCCGCCGCGGTGAAAGGTCGACAAAATGGATGTGGCGCCGATCATGCACGCGCGCGACAATACGGCACTGAATGGTTTCGCGCGCCGACGTCCAATCCAGATCGAGTGCGACCTCATGGCCAATTGACGATCCGAGTGCCTCTTCCGCATCAACGATGCAACAGCCGCCCACGCTGATGTCATGCACTTTTAGTTTATTTTCTTTGAAACTAATCAGCGGCAAATGACAAACGTGCGCGTGCTGGGGGTACTGCACGCGCACGCTCGCGCGCCGTTCGACTCCGAGCTGACTGGCCAACGTGTGCACGGGCGAGCAATCTTCGTCCTCTGGTTTTTTTGTTTTTTGCCAAACCATAGAGCTTTATCGGAAAATCATCAGGACTTATTGATGCTTAAAGACCTTAATAGACTTGAGTCTGGACGTCGATGTGGGCTAGAAGGGGAGCATGGCATTCAACCCGAAGGACCGATTTTTTCACAAAGCCAAAGCCGAAGGCTATTTGGCTAGGTCTGCTTACAAACTGGATGAAGTGCAAAAAAAGTTTCGGTTGCTAAGCCCCGGCGATTTTGTCCTCGACCTAGGTGCCGCGCCAGGGGCCTGGAGCCAGGTGGCATGTAAAGTCGTGGGCGCTAACGGCCGCGTGGTGGGCCTTGATTTAAAGCCGATCGAATTCAAGGCGCCTAATGCCGAGTTTTATGAAATGGACGTGTTTAAATTCGATGAAAAAATCCTTCATGCGCGTTTAGTGGATTGTTTACTGAGTGACATGGCTCCAAATACCACTGGAATTCGTAGCGTCGATCAGGCCCGCAGCGCCGAGCTTTGCCAACAAGTTTTGTGTATGACCGAACCCTATTTACGACGAGGCGGCCATCTGGTGATGAAGCTATTCGAAGGCCCAGACGCGGAAAAGTTAAGCAAGGAGCTGGCGCGCAAATTTGCGCAAAGTAAGCGACTTAAACCCGAGGCGGTTCGTAAGGGTAGCTATGAGACCTATTTTATTGGTTTAAAGAAGCTCTAGGCCAGACCTCGGAAGTTCCTATAAGTTATATTATGTTTCGCTCGTCATTTTTTACTGCGACTTAGTGTATAAAAGTCTAGGAAAGAATTCAGAGGAGGTTTTCGTCACTTATCTTACGCCAAAAGCCAAACCGCTTTTTGCCGGCAAAAAGGTTCTTTATTTATATCAGTGCGAAAAGGTTAAATAATTCGGTAGTCTTTTAATTCTTTAAAGAGCGTCTCAACCGCGGTCTTTGCCACGACCACGGTCGGGATGGCCAAGAGCATTCCCCATACGCCCATGAGTTCAGATCCGCCAATGATTGCGATAATAACCACCAGTGGATGGAGGTTTACGGCGTTACCTAAAACTATGGGTGAATAAACCACGTTGTCCAGGACATGCGTCACCCCGATTAAAACCACCACGTAGATCGCCAAATCTTGAGGGTTGAGTCCAGGAATCAAAGACACGATGTTTTCACCGATCAGCGAATAAGCCAGAGCAATGACAAGGCCGATGAGCGGTCCCAGAAATGGAATCGCATTGGCCAATCCGGAAACAATCCCCACCGCCAATGCCAATGAAAACGGCATGCCTAATAAAAATAGGCCCACTGCCAAGGTGGCACCAACCAAGGAACATTCAAGCAAAGTGCCGCGCAAGTATTTACCGATGGCATCGTCGAGCATGTCGAGCACCGTGAGCGAGAGTTCGAAATAGCGATTGGGCACCAGGCTGACGAAGTAACGTCGCATCTGTCCGTTGTCGAAGCCCAGAAACAGAAAGATCAATGGCGCCAAAATCCAAATCGAAAGACTCTCGATCAGACTTGCTTTGGGCTCAGCTTCAAGCGTCGCGGCCGGAGCCGGTACGGCCGCCTCCGGTACCGCCGCCGGTTCGCGGATCACGACTTTATAGGTGCTGGCGGTTTGATTGGCCTCAAAATATTCTATAAATCTTTTCTCTGTGGGCGGCTGGCCTTTAAAGCCCTTGCTGAATTTCTGAAAACGGTCACTCTCATCGGCATCAAGGTCGAGCATTTGATTGACCTGGCCAAAGGCCGGGCCCACCTCTTTGGCGATAAGTTGCGCGATCGGGCCCGGACGTTTTTCGGCGTTGCCGGCGCCAAAGAGCTCTTGGAATTTTTCGTTCATCTTGTACTTGAGCCGGACCTTCATCTCAAGTTTCTGCTTTTCATCTGGGATCATTTGGCGAGCTTTATTAAAAACCATGAAAAGGCAAAATCCCACGCAGGCAAAAAGGCTTAATACCCGCAGTTCATGCGGCAACCACGACAGCTGAAAGCGATCTTTGATCGGGCGAAACAAATACGCTAGCAACGCTCCCACCACAATCGGCAACAAAAGCGCCTTTAACTTCCAGATCAGGAAAACAAATACCGCCACACATGCGACTAAAAAGCAGCTTTGAAAAATTTGGCGGCGAACTTGCCGCTCGCGCTCTTTTAGCGTCATTTTTACCGTGCGCTTCATGCCGCTAACTTTTCCGCGGCTTGCACCAATTCGTTGGTCGAGCGCAAACGATCACCGACAATGCGGGCTAGAGCCCGGTAGATATGGCACGCCGTCGCCGGATCAGAGTGAATCAAACGGTTTAAATCATTTCTATAGAGAGCTAAAGTCTTACATCCATCCACACTTCGCGCCGAGGCCGAGCGTGGAGATTCATCGAGCAAGGCCATCTCACCGAAAAAGGCGCCACGTTCAAGAGTGGCGAGACTGGTCGTCAGACCCTCTTTGGAAATTTCAACGGCGACCTGCCCATCCATGATCAGAAAAATCGCGGCGCCCGGCTGCCCTTGTTCAAACACATATTCGGCCGGATCATAGGTGCGTAAAAAGACGATCTCGGCGACCTTTTTTAACTGCCAATTGGAGAGTTCATTGAAAAAGGGCACGGTTTTCAAAAATTGAATGCGGTCGAGTTCAGGCGAGGTGTTCTTCCATCGGCGTAGGCTTTCCCACATTAATTTTTCCGCGATCAAATTGCGTACGGACATGGCACTCCCCGTTCCATTGGCTATCGGAGAATTCCTGGACAAAGTTTATCGGACAGACGGCGAGGAAAGATAGACTTTCAACGGTTCACGATCGGCGCCGGCCAGCTCCACCACCGCAATCTCGCGCGGACGTACCCAGCGAAACTGGCGTACGTGCTCCGTGGCCAGTGGCGCACTCAACGCCCGCACCCTTAGCACGTGCAGGTCGAGGCTACCCCATTCATAGGCGTAAGGAAACTGGCCCAGCGCCTCGAGCACCTCAACGTCGAGGTGTAATTCCTCTTTAAGTTCCCGCTTCAGCGCCTCAGAAACGCTTTCACCGGCTTCGATTTTGCCGCCCGGAAATTCCCACATCCCGGCCAGATGTTTGCCGGTCGGCCGTTGGGCTAGGAGAATTTGGCCGTTTTGATTTTCAATAATTCCAGCCGCGACCTGAAGGCGCTTCACTGTTTAGCTTTGATCAAGGAATTGGCGTCAAGGCCCTCGGCTTTGAGCGAGCGAATAAATTTTATAAAGGTGCGGGCTTGCACTTTCAACAGATCCGCGATCATGGGATCGGCGATCTCGCCCTCTTTAAAGGCCTCTTTGATATTGTGAATAAACACCCGACTGGGAAAAACGTAGGCATTGCGATAGCCAAAAACCTGCTGCAAATGTTCCACCGGTCGCAATCCGCCCCAGCGTAGGCCAAGGCCCACAAAGGCCACCGGGCGATGTTCAAAACTGTCGGGATAGCGCCAGTAATCAATAAACAGTTTTAATATACCTGGGAAGGAACCATTGTACTCCGGCACCACCATGACCAAACCTTCGGCGACGTTCACCCGCGCAACGGCGTCGCGAAAGGTTCCACCGGCGCCCTTAAAGTAAGGACCTCCCGCCACGTCATTTAGGTTGAGTTGACATAGGTCGAGCAATTGCGCGGGTTGTTTTAGGGCTTTATAGTTACCCAGTAACCACTGGGCAACCTTAAGAGAATTGGAATTGGGGCGATCCGTGCCCGAGATAATTTCAATCATTTTGTGAGGGGCGCAGGACTACCAGCTCGCCTTGGTCACACCGGGCAACAAACCTCGATGGGCCAAAGAGCGAAAGGCCATCCGCGACAAACCGAATTTGCGGTAATTGCCACGCGAGCGGCCAGTCAATGAACAGCGAGTGATCACTCGACAAGGTGAAGTATCGCGTGGCAACTTTTGCAGTTTCAAGCGCGCTTCAGCACGGTCGTCTTCGGTCACATGCGGATTGTTGGCTTTGTTGCGCAACTCTGTCCGGTAGCGTCCGAATTTTTCTGACATCACTTTTCGGCGTTCATTTTTATTGATCGAACTCAATTTTGCCATGCGCTTCCTTTAAGAAATTTAAACTGACCTTTTCCAGGCGAATTCAAAGAGTTAAAGGTTTCCGTTGGACTCGTCAAGAGTTACTGCATTTTTTTAGGTTCGTTCAAATCCAGTAAGAACGTTTTGACGTGAGTTCCGGTGATGCGAAGCTTGGAAATCTCCATTTTAAAGGGGCCCTCAGCACCCGAATCGAGTTTCAGCTGGCCCACAGCCATTGGCAGGCAAGACTTGAGGTTCGGATAGATGCAATCCACCGCAATACCGGTCAAAGCCCCTGTTGGCTCGACCTGACCGCTAATTTCAACCTTGAAATCGTCGCCCACATTCAAAAGTGTCGTCCGCAGGCAGGCCTGCACATCTTTATCCATGCTGATCTTGGACTCCAACTCAGACCGGGGCGTCTGACTCACCTGAGCCACAAGCTCCACCGAATAAAGCGGCCCGCCGGAAGTCTTGGTCGCTTTGCGCACAACGGCGCGGCCAAAAGTCAGTGAGCAAGAAAGTATTAAAATGGAAAATAAGCTAAGTCGCATGCCGGTACCTCGTGGGCTTTAAGAATATCAGCAACCCGAACGATTTGCCAGCGTGACCCAGGAATTCTGACAGTCGCGATTGCCGGGACAAGCAAAACGCACATGCACGTGGTTGTTGTGGCCGCCTTCGTGCTTTAGCGCCTGGAGCGCGCGAAAGCCGCAGGATTGCGGACTACTGATATCTTCGTTCTGCAAATCCTGAACATAGCGGCAAACGTGCTTCTTAAGCTCTGCATCCAAAAACATCGCTATCACCGGTTTGTTGCTGGCGCAGGTCAACTGCTTAATCATCAGCCAAAATCGTGGCAAATCAAAATCGCTGGATATTTGGGCCCCCGCGGGACAATGGTTTTGCGCTTTGAAGTGAAGGGCGCCGTCCGTACACGCCGGCCAAAAACTGGGCGCACCCACCTTTGAGGGATAGGCAATGTCTACGTCCAGACCCGTCTGATGACTGACCGAACCCTTTCCAGTGGAAGGTGATATTGGACCACCCGTTCGCTTGGCAATATTCCCCACCATAATGGGGGGCTGTTCCGGAAAAATCTGCGCAATATGTGCGAACGCCTGAGTGAGTAAATCAACGGTTATATTCGCACCAAAATCATGACCGGCATGAAAGCGTGAGGCGAAGCCAGATCCGGAATTAGGCAACTGTTTGGACTGGCGCAAGTGGCCGGACGTATGAGAACCAATCGCCTGATTGGGAATGCCTTCGCGCGTATCGGGCTTGAGCTGCGCCACTTCCGGAATGGAGTACTTGCCAGGTTTGGGGGTGGGCATGCGCATCGGCTGCGTGAGTTCGACGGCGGCATTGGGATCATCAATCAATGCCCCGACTTCACTTTCGCTCAAATCCTCTTCGGGCGCCACACTGGTGGGCAGAGGTGCCAGCGGCACCTTAGGCTTACCGCCCGGCTGCGGAGTTCGCGGTGGCGGAATAAATCCCCCCGGGGGGGGTGTATACGGTGCGGGCTTAGGGGGCGTTGTTGGCGGCGGAACTCCAGGCTTGAGTGGTGCTGGGCGCTGAGCGGGAGGGGTTGGCGGAGTCGGCGGTGTTTTGGGTTTTACTTCATCGTCGTCTTCGCCTTGTTCATCCCCCGAACTGGCGCGCCGAATTTGAAACTTCTCCGCCTGAAAAGTCTTAGGCCCCTGCATTTTGCCATCCACCACGACATAAAGGTCGATACCCACTTTTTCACAGCGATAGGTGTCCACGCACTTGAAGGTGGCCTGCAAACGCCTCTGCGCCGCGATTTTCTCATCCACCGGAAACATGTCGGAGTCCGAACAGGTCCAGGGATCTGAAGACTTATCAATCGTACAGCCGAGCTCAATCGCCTCATCCGCATGATTTGGAATCTTCAGCAAGCCTGTGAAAAGCACCCGATTCTGATTGGCGTCGACTTTAAGCGTGGCCTCCGCAACCTCAAAGGTCGTGGTCTGGACCGGAATCAGATTGGGTTGAAATTTTGCAATTTGCTGGCGCACAGACTCAGGAATTTTGAACTCAGGAATGGTTCCATGCAATACGCCGCTCTTGAGCAGCTCGGGCCTTGCATCGCCCTTACCGGTGTCTTTGTCGGGCTCATTGCCGTTATCATTGAACTCCGTCGACCCCTCATGGACCTTACGCGAGCCCATGCAACTCGCAAGGCTGAGCGCGCATATCACCGCAAATAGGAGTTTGGTCAAAGTCATGGGTTATTCTCCGAGTAAGGAGAAATGCAATTTTGGGGATAGCGTATATTAGGTTAGGGGGCGGTTGTGGTGGCGAACTTTTTTACAGGGCGACGAATTTGGGCACCGATCACGGGTTGGGAGGGTGAACTTAAGCAAAGTGGATTAGAGGTGAGCTGGAATTTAATCGCGCAATGACCCGCCGTGATAAAAAGAAAGCCTGAGCCCCGCCTGATATTTCCCCCAGATGGACTCAGGCTCCCTAAATAAGCGTCTTCTGGGAAGAAGGCCGCCTCGTGTCAAGAAAGGAAAACCAAAGAATGGAGAGATTTAGTCAATTCCAGAAAACTTGAAACAAATAAATGTGAACATTTCTGCACTTGCGAAACTTATGTTAGAAGATCCCCAGATTACGAAATTAAAAACCGAAACCCGGGTTGTTTGCAGATGATTCCAGATAAGAGCTTAACTGACGTTTTTGTAAGTATCTTAAACGGCGAGCTTGAATCCGCCGAGCAGCAGCTTCAGCAATTAAAGCCCGAAGCAACGGCCGAGAAACGCCGTCATAGCCACTATCAAGGCCTGGTGCTTTTTCATCGTGGTGAGGTGCTTGCAGCACTTCAACATTTGGAATTCACGAGGCAATACTTGGGATCAAATGTTATGTTACTAAGAGATCTGATGATTTGCCAGTACCACCTTCAAGATATGAGCGGCTTTCGCGCCAACCTTAGTCATCTTGAGAGTCTAATTGTGGAACATAAGGATAAACTTTCACCAACTTCACGTTTCGAATGTGAACTTATGATTGGTAAGGCGCTCGAAGAAGAGGCTCGCCTCTTGCCGGCTCTCGAGTTTTATGAACGCGCTCTGTTGCATACTGAAACTTCTACGCAACGAATTCGTGGACTCCTGCAAAAGGCCCGGTGGCACGCACTTTATGAACCAAACCGTCATCTTAGCGAATTCTACCGTGAGCTCATCAGTGTGTCCCGCAAAGGCCTCACGCAAGATTCGGTGATTGAGCTTGAGCATTCGCTGATGTTGATCGAATTGCGCCTTATTGGCGCCGATCATGCACATCAGCGGCTGTTGCAAATCCCCGCTGTGGTGGCTGAGATCGATCAGCGCCTGATGTATTTTGATTTCATTGAGGGCTGCATAACCCAAGACCTGACCTTAAGCCCTGCGGTTTTGGAAAAGATGAATAGTTTCAAAAAGTTTGATCCATTTGAAGAATTCATACGCAAACTTGTGCAAGGATCACTTGAAGCTGCGGCTAAAATCCACCAGCTCTCTCTGCTCGCCTCCCAGCTGCCGTGGGCTTCTTATCTGCGACTGCTTTGTCTGGCCGCCAATATGGAGTCGAGCCACGCCAGCCGTCTCGAGATCAACCGCAAGATTCAGTTGATCATCCGCTCGCTCGATCCGCGCTCGCAAGGCCTGTGGAACTTGCGCTTGAAACAAGCCTTGCAACCTCCCGAAATTCGCCTGGAATTCTCGTCACAGCGACGCTCGGTGCTGGTCCAGGGCCGGTTGATCGACTTGACCAAGAAAAAGATGGGCATGCAATTGGTGGAGGGTCTTGCCGGCAAAGCGGAATTGAGTGTCGACGAAGCCATTCATCTCTTATGGCAAACGTCTTTTAGTCCAGAACACTATCATCGGTTGCGCATGGGTGTGCATCGGCTCAATGCATTGATTAACAAAATTACGGGCTTGGGGAAAATAATTGAAGTGGATTCACAGCTCGTGCGACTTCGCCCCGAAGTCAAAATTCGCCAGGCTGATGAAGCTTTCAGTACAGAAATGGTTGAGTTGTAGAGGGTTTTCGCGGGCCTTTAAAAAAGGCGATGTGAAGCTTCCGTGCTTCGACTAGCGCTCCTGCCTTCCATCGCCCCCCCACACTTAGATCGTGAAGACTCTTGCGTTAAAAAACAAGAAAAAAATTCATGCACAAAACTATGGCCGGCGATCAGGACCAAGGGCCCGTAACGTCCGCAAGCAACAACCCAAATAAAAAAGGCCAGAAGCAAAATGTCCGAGCTAGACCAGAAGTAAGATTCGATGGGAAATTTAAGCCGCGCTTATAGGTCTTTGACCGTAGGGCGTTCCCCTCTTACCATGGGGACGTGAAAATATATTCGAAGTATTTACTCTTTTTGGGCACAGTGTTTTTTTGTTTAGGAATCGCATGGGGAATCTGGACTGATCGTAAGAATGCACGGCAATTGGCCCGCGCGGCACCGCTACGCATTCTTTGCGCCGAAAAGTGGCTGTCCGACAATGTGCTGCAAAAATTCTCACTGGATCATCATGTGCGAATTCAACAGTGGACCTACGCCACGCCCAGTGAATTTGTGCGGCAGATGGCCAATTCAGAAGGCAAAGTGGACGTTATCTGCACCAGCTCCCTGCTAGTCAAAAGTCTGGAGCGCAGTCATTGGTTAAAAAAAATGAATTTTCAGAGCCTCTCGAACCTGAAACTATTGGCGGTGGATTTCGCCCGACTCCCTTATGACCCCGAGTTTGATTATTCGGTGCCGCTGTTCTGGAACCTTTACGGATTTTTTGGCAAACACGAGGCGCCGTCGTCATCCACTTGGAAACAGACTCTCCATGACCACAAAGTGTCCCTGTGGGGAGATGAACTCAACGTGCTGCAAATCCTAGGACGATTTGGCGTCAAGATGGAAGAACACTTAGAGGAAGAAGAAGGCAAAGCGCAAAAGGCCTTTCAAGAAGAGCTAAAGCATTTCACTCAGAGCCTCGCTCATGTGTTAAAGCCGGGGTCTGCAGCCGCGACTGCAGAAGTCTTAGTGGCGGGCGCGGATTGGGTCGAGTTGCCTGTGGCCCGGGTGGCGCAGTGGCTGGGCTCAGGTTCGCTCTATCACTTTTGGTTGCCGGACGATGGGGCAACTTTAGATGTTGGCGTTTTGGGTGTAGGCGAAAACGCGACTCAGCCTGAGCTGGCTATGAGCCTGATCAATGAGCTGCTCACCACCGAAGCCGCGCTGGAAACCCATCAGCATGTCGGTG
The DNA here is from genome assembly GCA_025354795.1 of Pseudobdellovibrionaceae bacterium. Classification (GTDB taxonomy): domain Bacteria; phylum Bdellovibrionota; class Bdellovibrionia; order Bdellovibrionales; family UBA1609; genus JALHOQ01. The sequence continues at coordinate 42,820 of JANXMF010000081.1, read as the reverse complement.
GAGGCGTGGTCCATGCCTCGCTCAGCAATTTGAACACGATTTTACCGTTTGAGAAGCCGCAGGCGCTGCGCCAGTTTCCGCTCAATCGACTGCAATTTCCCGACCTCAGCGTGGAAGTGCTGCCACATTTTCAAAAAATATATGATGAGACCCTAGCGCGGCGTTAGGGTTACTGAACGATTTGCAATATAAGATTGGTTTGAGCCATAGACCATTGCGACAGCTGGGTCGAATTCGTATCTGAACCAAAAAACAAAATGTTGAGCTGGTAAGAAGCCCTTGTTCCGCCTTCAGTCAGCAGTCCGGAGCGATCCATATTATCCTGCGCAACAGGGCGTAGATAAACATAAAGCAAAAAACGCCCGTTCACGCACTGTGAATCCGCGGTGTAGGCGCCTACCGGCACCATTCCAGAATCACGCACCAGCGCACCGTTTAAGACCAGCTGCCAGCGCATAAAATTATAGATGAAGCCGGCTTCGTTGCAATCTCCGGCGACGTTGAAATCAGGCACCGCGGCTTGCACTGAGTAGGAGCCATTGAAAACATGCGGCGTTACCGACATGTCCACCGCATTGGAAGTGATGCAGTTGGCATTTATACAATTCACACTGGGCTCACCTTCTGCATGTGGGGGGGCGCCAAAACCGCAGCCATTAAACTCGAACACCAAAAGGCCCAAAAGTGCAGCGACGGCGAAATAGCGAATGTGTTTACTCATTACGAGGCACCACCTTACTCAAATCGTATCGACCTGAGGCTAGAGAAACTTAAGTTTGGTGTCTCATTGTGAAACACGATTGGGGATATTATTGTGCCCAATCGTTATGTTTCATTTGACGGGGTTTCCAAGTTCAATCAAAGTTTGGCCACGATGCTCGCGATTCAACTCCTTTTCTTGTTGTTGGTGGGACGGCCGGTGGCGGCTGAGAGTTTTCGTTTCCATCTTCTGACCGAGCCTCACTCCCTTGATAGCCAAATGGTGGGTTTTAGCGGCGGCAACTACGTCTACCAGAATATTTTTCGCGGGCTTTACCGCTATCACAGCCAAAAGGGCTTGATAAAAGAAGGCGCCAAAGACTGCGTTCGCGCGGCGCTCAAGCTGACGTGCCGTTTGAGTCCCCAACACCGCTGGAGCGATGGACGCCGAGTCCAGGCGGAAGACTATGTGAAATCTTTTGTGCGGGTGATGGACCCCTCCGTCAAAAGCCACCAGAGTGAACTGCTATTGCTGCTTAAAAACGCGCAGGCGATTGGCCGCGGCGACGTGCCGCCGGAAAAACTGGGCGTGAAAGCCCTCGACCACTATACTTTGCGTTTTGAATTTGCCGAAGAAGACCCCGAATTCGAATACAAACTGATCAACTCTGCCCTGGCACCCACCCCACCCACGGGGATTCTCGAGCGCAAGCGTAGTCCACAAATGTTATTTAGTGGGCCGTATAAGATCAGCGCATGGAAACCTGGCCACTATGTGCACCTGGACCCAAACCTAGCTTATGCTCTCCCCGCCAATCGCAAGCGCCCGAAACTGGAAGTGCTATTTGTCGAAGACGACGGCACCGCCTTGCGTCTTTATGAAAGCGGGAAATTAAATTTTTTGCGACGTCTGACGTCTGAGGACACCGCTCGTTATCGCGACACTCCTGACTTCATGCAAGTGCCGCAGGCGCGTTTTGACTATGTTGGATTTGGTCCGCAGCTCGAGGGTCATGATAAATTGCGCCAAGCCTTGAGCCATGGCGTCGATTTTATGAGCTTTATGAAGCTGTTCGTGACCGTGGGACCACCGGGCTGCCCGAGTCTCCCGGCGCGTTTTTTAGATCGCTCCACCTGCCTCAAATTTAACCCGACCGAGAGCAAACTACTCGCTAAACAAGATCCGCTTGATAAGTTGGTTTTACACTTCAGTTTGCTCGGCGGTGACGACATCGCCCGGATTTCAGAATGGTTTCAAGGTCAGTGGAAAAAGCATTTGGGCTTGAGCGTGGAGCTCCACAGCGAAGAACAAGGTGTGTATCTGCAACGCCTGCGCGCCTCCCCGCCTGCCATTTTCCGCAAAGGCGTGAGCCTCGATCGTCCGACGTGTCTGGCGGCCGTCGAGCTTTTTTTAAAGGGCAGTCCTGAAAACTACATCCGCTTTGACAGCCCCGAGTACGAGAAGGCAGTGACTTCTTTGCGCGCCGCCGCGACACCCTCGGCGCGCAAAGTGGAATGCCGCAAGGCGATTGAGATTTTACTAAACAGCCACCGCTTGATTCCGCTAGGCGAAATGTTTTTCACGATCTTGGTCCAGCCTAAATTTAAAGGCTGGGATCTCAATGAGTTAAACCAACTGGATTTAACCGACCTGACCGAGGTCAAGCCCGAGCCTTGAGGTCGGGGTGGATCCTTCCGATGAGAAGAAGACCTTCAAATCAGGAGTTGAAAATGGCCAAAGAAAAAACTGTCGCCCCCGCCCCCTCCAACGTGATTCAGATGACCCCTACTTCGTGCTGCGTGGAAAAATGCACCGGCAAGACTCATAAATTGGGTTTCTGCGCGGACCACTTTGTGTGGTTTAAGGAGGGTCTAGTGAATAAGAAGGGTGAGAAGCCGGCGGATTTTGATCGCAAGTATCAGGCTTTTATGATGAAGAAGAAAGCGGCTTAACTCAGTTTTGGCGCGCTCACCGTGACGCTAAAGACGACCGCGGACGGCAGTTCGACATTGGAAGGCTTTCAATACGTCGGCACCGTCGAAAACCACATTCATTTTGTTCGCGTTCAGTGACCGTCCTTGAGTTTTAGGGAGGTGTTTGTTAGATTCGGCGCCATGTCAAATAGGCTTGGGGCTTTCATAGTGTCTGGGGCCGGAGGTGGAATAGGACTTGCGATTGCGAGCCATCTCGCCGCACTGGGTCATTTGGTTTACGGGCTGGGCCGTGACCGCGCCAAACTCCAAGGAGTGGCGAGCACTTTTCCCGCCAATGCATTTTCTTTTTCGACTGTCGATTTGGCGCGAGCGGATGAGACCCATGCTACAATAAATGAAATTAGTTTATGGTTAAAATCTTGCGGCCGCCCCCTACTTGGTGTGGTGAATAATGCCGGGATCTTTGATCGGTTGAGTTTCCAACAGACCTCCGACGCCATTTGGGAACGGCAGTTCAACGGCAACCTTTTGTCGGCGGTGCGCTTAACCCGGGAACTCTATCCGCACCTCAAGGCCGCCCACTCCTCGGCCGTCGTGAATATTAGCTCAACCTTAGGTGAACGACCGATTGCCGGTACCGCCGCCTACTCGGCGCTGAAAGCGGCGATGATTAACTGGACCAAAACTCTCGCGCTTGAGTGGGCCCCTGACCAGATTCGAGTGAACTGTTTATGCCCCGGGCTGGTGGATACCCCGATTCATGATTTTCACCGCTTGCCCGCAAACGATCCGGCGCGCGTCAGTGCGCACCAAGCACAACCGCTTGGCCGCATGGGACGCCCTGAGGAGATCGCCGCAGCCTGTGAATTCTTGCTGCGTTCGGAGTGGACAACCGGAACCATCTTGACTGTTGACGGCGGCATATCGCTATGACGGTCACGCGCTTAGCCCGGCGCAAGGGCTTTCAATGCATGCATCGTTATGCGGTGGAAGAATGGTCGGCTGAGCGCAATCGAGAAACTTTCGGCGCCTGCTTCACCGCCACCGGGCACGGCCACAATTATGAACTCGAAGCTTATTTCGAAGGTCCAGTAGACCCACACACCGGAATGGTTTTGAATCTCACCGACGTTGATCAACTTTTGGATGAGGTGCTGGCGCCAATTGCCGGTCAACACGTGAATTTTACCCAAGCGGAATTTAAATCCACCGTGCCGACCACTGAAAATCTGGCGAGCTACTTACTTGCACGGCTCACGCGCACACTCAAAGCACCACAGGTGCGAGTGGTGAAGATTCGCCTCTATGAGAACGAAGATTTATGGGTGGACGTATGGCCTTGATCGCCACCACCACCCGCTTTAGTTTTCGTGGCACGCACAGTCTCATCACTGGAGCGCGCAAAGAAAAGCGTCATGGGCATCAGTATTATCTGGAAGTCACGACGGCGCCGCGAGATCAAGCCTTGGCCCAAAACGAAGTGGAAGTTAAGATCTTGCCGGAGCTAGACCGACACGATCTCACTAAGCTCGTTACCCATTCCACTGGCGAATGGTTGGTGGAGTGGATTTACGACCGTCTGCAAACCACGCCCCTGCAGGGGAAAATTCTCGCGCTGGCGCTGCAAGAGACGCGCAAAAACCGTTTTGTCAGTGGGCGAAGTGCGCTCAGTGAATGAACCGATTCGCCTCAGCAAATTAATGAGTTCGCGTGGACTCTGTTCGCGCCGCGAAGCCGACGAACTTATCGCCGCTGGTCTCGTCAAAGTCGATGGTCAGATCGTCAACCAGCTTGGCAGCAAAGTGCTGCCTTCGGTGACGCTCGAAATTTTGCCGCGCGCGCGCCAGATTTTAAGTGAGAAGGTCACGATCCTCCTCAATAAACCCAAAGGTTATGTTTCATCCCAACCCGAAGACGGCTATGACGCCGCCATCAAGCTACTTACCGCCACCAATCAAGATCCCGGCGATAAAAAGCCACTTCATGCAAGCCACCTGCGAGGTATTGCCACGGCCGGCCGCCTCGACATTGATTCGCAAGGCCTGCTGGTGTTCACCCAAGATGGAGTGGTGGCCAAGAAACTCATTGGTGAGAATTCAGCGGTCGAAAAGGAATACATCGTGCGCGTCGCGGGCCAGCTTGCGAACCACGATCTGCAACGCTTGCGCAACGGCAGTCTGGTCATCGAGGGTCGCGCGCTCAAGCCGGCGCAGGTGGAATGGATCAACGACGAGCAGCTGCGCTTTGTTTTAAAAGAAGGTATGAAACGCCAAATTCGCAAGATGTGCGAAGCCGTTGGCTTGCGCGTGCTCGGGCTAAAACGAGTGCGCATTGGGCAGATCGCGCTTGGCAAACTCCCGGAGGGCCAGTGGCGCTTCTTACGGAGCGGCGAAACCTTTTAAGCGCTTGCCCAACCCCAGCTTCCTGAGCCATCATCGATTTTATTTGGGAGAGTTTATGGGTAAATCATGGAAAAAAGCCGGCAAACTCGATGCCGCACAAAAAAAAGGCGCGGTGTTCACCAAACTCGCACGCGAAATCGCGGTGGCCGCTAAATTAGGTGGCGGCGACCCCGCAGCCAACTCTCGGCTGAAGTTAGCAATAGCCGAAGCCCGCGAAGCCTCTTGCCCCAAAGAAACCATTGAACGCGCCATTAAAAAAGGCACCGGCCAACTCGATGACGGCAGTGTGGTTGAAGAGATCGTTTACGAAGGTTATGGCCCCCATGGCGTGGGCATTATTGTCGAGTGCCAGACCGACAATCGCAATCGCACGGTTTCAGAACTGCGCAACCTGTTTAAGTCCAATGGTGGGAATTTAGGGGAGAGCGGAGCCGTAGCGTGGATGTTTGAGCGCGTGGGAATGATTCATGGCAAAAAAGCCCAGGTCGGCGACCCTGAGGAAGAAGCCATCGAAGTGGGCGCCAATGAAGTTTATAAAGAAGAAGAAGACGGAATTTATGTGTTTTACGCGGGAATTGAGGATCTGGATGCGGTGCGTGCGGCACTGCAAGGCCGCGGTTGGGAAGTGACGGTGAGTGAACTTTCGTTCAAAGCGAAAGACCCAACCAAGATCGATGAGGCGCAGAAAAAAGAAGTTTTGGAACTACTTGAGGCGCTTGAGGACAACGACGATTCGCACCGAGTGCACGCCTCGCTTTAACCTTTTGGTTGCGAGCGCAACATCTTTTCGACTTCCGAGATGTGCAGCTCTTCCTCACAAATCATGGCGCGGGCGTACTCTTCCAAATAGATCGATTCGCGCTCCACCAGCTTGAGTAAGTGCCGCAGATTTTTCACCTGCACATTTTCGTGCTCAAGACTCTCCGACAAAATATCGGAAAGCGAGTGTTTATGGGTCTCGGTCAGCTTGCCGATTTTTAAGCTCGGATGTCCGCCAAGGGTAGTGATATGTTCACCAGCGATACCGGCGTGCGCGAGAGATTCCATAGCCTGCTCGCGCAACCACTTCACTATGGGAATGCGATTGTGACCAAAGACCATCAACGAATAGTGGGTGTAGCGAACCACTCCCGCGAGTTCACATTCGAGAATCTCGTTTAAACAAGCAATCACTTCGGTTTGATTATTCATTGCCCACCTCTTCGTATAAAAACTTACCTCAACGCCCGCTATTTGGCTAGGCTTTGAAACGCCAACGCGTAAAACTTAATCTGTTTGATCATCGCGAACAAACCATTCGCGCGGCTGGGAGATAGCTTGGACTCCAAACCAATGGCTTTAACAAAATCGGGAGCGGTGGCGAGAATCTCATCAGGCGTCGCGTCGGAATAGATGCGCATCAGCAGCGCCACCAGCCCGCGCACCAAAAGTGCATCACTGTCGGCAGTAAAGATGATTTTTCCGTTCTCCAAACGGGCGTGAATCCAAACTTTGGATTGGCAACCTCTGACCATGTAGTCATCCAGTTGCAGCGTGAGCGGCATCGCCGACATAGCTTTGCCGAGCTCGATTAGCTTTTTATAGCGGTCTTCCCAATCCGTGAGACTGTGGAATTCCTGCACGATCTGATGTTGGCGCTCAGCTATAGTCACAGGCCAGTCTTACCCGTAAAACTGGTCCACGACAAGACTTCGGAGCGGTCTAGGCGTTGGAGCCAAGCCCATGAGAAGCGGTAAATCTCTTCCGCCTCTGGGCGTGAGAGTGAGACCAAACCTTCAGACGGCGCATTGAGATGCTCGAGCTGAACACAGATCGCGCGCGGAGAATAGCCAAAGTGCGCCAGCGCCATCTGTGCGATGCCCGATTCAAGGTGCAATGCTTGCTGAGCCAATTGTTCGCGCGCTGCCGAACCGGGCCCGCAGAAATAGAGCCCGCACTCACCCGGACGAAAATCCCTAATGCCACAGTTGCGCTCTTCGCGATTAAAAAAGGTGCAAAGATTGGCGTCACCTTTGTCCGCCTCAGGAGTGGCTGAATTGAAACCGCGAAACGCGCGGGTGGCCACAACCCCGATCGCCTGGAAAATGGCCCGGTCTCTAAATGGCGACAGTCCAGCTTCCAGCATTGCACCACAATAAAAATTCGCGACATAAGGTTGAAAGGTGCAGCACTTGTAGCGCGCCCAACGTTGCGCCTGCGCCGGCTCGAGACCGGCGAGGGTGCAGCGCTCACAGTCCACCGGCGGCACCGGTACGTTCAGGCCCTTGAACCACTGTGCGAGTATCGGATTGAATAGGTTGCTCATCATCTCCACTCCAGGTAACTTTGAGTCATGAGTGAAATTCCCAACTACATAACTCCGCAAGGATTCAAAAAGTTGCAAGCGGAATTCACCGAATTATTTCATGGTGAGCGCCCGAAGCTGGTGGAAACCGTGGCGTGGGCCGCAGGCAATGGCGATCGCAGTGAAAACGGCGACTACATTTACGGCAAACGCCGGCTGCGCGAAATCGACAAGCGCCTTAAGTTTTTGCGCGACCGCATTGAAAGCGCCAGAGTCGTCAACCCCAGTGAAGTGAAAAGCGACAAAGTGGTTTTTGGCGCCACCGTGACCATTGAGGACGAGGATCGCGTACGCAAAGTTTATCAAATTGTAGGCGAGGATGAAATCGAGCCCGGAGCCAACAAAATCAGTTGGAAGTCGCCCATGGCTAAGGCGCTGCTTGGCAAGGCTCAGGGCGATGAGATTGAGATCCACCGACCGGCGGGACTGCTGAACGCGGAGATCGTGGAAATTGTTTACAAATAGCAGCGTGCAATGGCAGGCCGTTCACGCCGTGGTCGCCAAGAAGGTCCAGTTTCCCCCAATGCGGCACCAGACTTGAGCCTTAACGGCCTACCCGCACATCAATCAGTTTTTTCAATTCGAGCAAATTGACGTCCACAGGACTTACATCGATATTGAAGCCCTGAAACCCCAGGCCCCGATGATAGAGCACCCGCTCACGCTCCTTGCCCTTCAGCCGCGCCAGGTAGGGCTCGGGATTGCGCATGCGAAAACACAGGAAGCGATTTTCTTCGGTCACCTGCAGTTGCACCTCGGCCACATCCTCCCATTTTATTTTGCCGATGCCCAAGCGGCGATCGTAAATTCCGACATCATCAATCTGCATTAGCAGTTCCTTTTTCCACACCGCATGCAAGATCCCAGAGAGAGAAATAAGGCAAGCGCTGAGCCCGAACCAAACCATTTTTGTTTTATAAACTGAGATACTATAGGCTAGCGACATGAATAAGAGCATAAAAAACAAAAACGAACCGGCGCCGACCGCACTTTTGCGTTTTTGCACCACCGTGATGTACATAATTACCTCTCGCGAATGAAACTAAACTCCCGGCGAGACCGGGCGCAACCGCCGAATGCCCTCGATGAGGACCCCGCGGTTAATGGGTTTGCTGACGTGATCGTCAAAGCCATTGTCCAAGCATCGTTGCTTCTCACCGCTCAAGGCAAATGCCGTTAACGCGATGATTTTTCCACCATAGCCTTCGCGCCTGAGTTCGGCGGTGGCTTCGAAACCATCCATCACTGGCATTTGAATATCCATCAACACCACATCGTAGCGTTCGAGTCGCGCCCGCTCGATGGCCTCACGACCATTGCTAGCGACGTCCACTGTCGCTCCCGCCAATTTTAATATATGCGCGACCAGGATTTGATTGTCCACTGCATCGTCGGCCAGCAAGACCTTGGTCCCATCCAGGCGAGGAGTCGCCTGCAAGCGTAAGTTTTGTTGTTCACCCCGCCGAGCTTCAACATAGGTAATGCCGAGGATCGGCCCCGGATCTACCGACACCGCGAACGTGCTGCCACAATTGACTTCGGTTTGGGTCAAATCGACATCGCCGCCCAGTAAATTCGCAAGGCGCCGAGCCAGCACCAGCCCGAGGCCCGTTCCGCCCGCGCTGCGCACGGGACCAGGAAACGCTTGCGAAAATGGTGTAAAGAGTTTTCCCACTTGGTCTTTCTCAATACCCATGCCGGTGTCTTCCACCACAAACAGCAGCCGGTCATGATCATCCAAACGCCCGCGTTTGACCGCGACCGAGATTGAACCTTTCGAGGTAAACTTAATGGCATTGCCGACCACGTTGCTGAGGATTTGGCGCAGGCGTAAAGGGTCGGTGCGAATGATTTCGGGCACGTTGTCGTCCACTTGAATTTTCAACGCCACGCCCTTTTCGCTGGCCTGAAGACCAAGCAGGGTTTTGGTGTCATTGAGTATCTCGCTTAAAGCCACCGGCACCACATGCACTTCCATTTTGCCGGCATCAACCTTGGAGAGATCGAGGATGTCGCTGATGATGTTGGCCAACAACTCGCCGTTGCGCTGAATGGCGCCATGGTAACACTGCTTTTCTGAACCCGTAACCAACGGATCGGCGATCAATTCTGAAAAACCCATAATCGCGCCAAGCGGCGTGCGAATTTCGTGGCTCATATTAGCCAAAAAAGTACTCTTGGCTAAATTGGAAGCCTCAGCCGCCTCTTTAGCGCGCACCAACTCTTCTTGGGAATTTTTTTGGGCCGTAATATCCTGAACAATATTGAAAATACGTTCGCTTTGATCGGCTGTCGACGTCAGTCGTTGTGCATTCACCCGCAGCCAGGCGCCTTGCCCGTCCTTGCGTAAGATGCGAGTCTCGCTTACGTATTGACGGGTGCGACCCGCAAGCAAATCCTGAAACGGCTGTAGATTGGTTTGGCCGTCCTCGGGATGGGCCAACTGCACGGGAGTCAATTCACACAATTCAGCCAAGGTATAGCCGGTGATCTCGCACAGTTTTTGATTGGCATTTTCGATACGCCCCGTGCGCAAATCCACCTGGCTGACACCCACACTGGCAAACTCAAACAGCGTGTGAAAAATCTCAACGCTTGCGTCCATCCGATTTTTGGCGCTAAGGAGTTGCCCACAAACCACACTGACCAAAAGACCCTCAATGAGAAATGCCACCAAGTGCACTTGGTGCAGACTGGGTGAGGTCGCAACGACCGAAAAAATCGCCGGGGTAAAAACATAAGTCCCGATGGCTCCACTTAGTAGAGTCGCCAATATTCCCGGCAGCAAGCCACCCACAATTGAGGTTAAAGTGATGGCAAAAATAAAAAACAGCGGGAGATCGCTCCCAACATAGTCAGCAGCGAAGAATCGCATCAACAACACAACCGCGACATTGAATACAGCGATCGGGTAGCGCATCTTAATCATGGCTAAACGGAGCCGCGGGTTAATATGACGCCGACTGTGTACCATGCTCTGCCTTGTACTGCGAATCTGATTTGACCACAAGACTAATATGGGCGGCGGGCGAGGCAAAGAGCGCAAGGGGCAACTGCCTAGAATCTTGACAATTACCAGCCGCTTTTGGGGCCTTGCCCCGCGAACTGGCCTATACGCCCGCCCCCGCCCCTCCGGGACATCTAATTTACCTAATTAATCTATGGGTTTAAGCCTGCCTTCAAAACCCCAAGTTGGAGCGTAATTTGCTCTCTTATAGAATTGAGGAGAATTGCATATGCGTACCTTTTCAATTTTAGTAGCGGCGGTCCTTCTGATTCTGATTGCAAGCCGTGCAACTGCCGCGACCAACGTGGCTCCAAAGCGAAATGCGACCTGTCGCATTGTCACTGGTTACGGCACCGCTATTGGCCACGGTGCCACCATGAGGGAAGCTAAAGAGCAAGCCCGCTTGAATTGCGGAACCCAATTGATCGATCAATATTTCGCCCAGCGCCGCTCAGTGGCTGCCGATGTTGAGGATGATTTGGCGCTGGCTTGTGTAAATCTTGAATGCCAGTAGTGTAATCTCATTGTCTGATTGGTAGATATCCGTTACCAATAGAGAGAACGAGGTGAACGTGGGAATCTTAGATTTTTTGTTTGGCAAAAGTCCGGATATCTTCGATGCCGATGGCAATATCGTACACAAATTTCCACCGCAAAAATGGCAGACCTGGAACGATCGGTTCGCAAAGAGCCGGGACTACGATTGGCGCCAGCACAAAGGGACTGAACGGAAGATTCAAGGCTCGGTTAAAAAATAAACCGGCTGCGCCCGACCGAAAGCAAGCAGGCTTCCCCGATCCCCTCAAATTCCCTTGATCATCGCCTGAATCTTCTTAAGCGCCTCCGCCTTCGAAGCGAATTGCCCTTCCAATTGCCCAGCATAAAGGACCTTCAGCATTTCGCCCATTTTTTCACCAGGCTCAACCCCCAACTTCAATAGATCATGACCGTTAAAAAGTGGATGAGGCAGTGTTGCCGTTTTGCCCGTGATCGACAAAAACTCTGTGATCCACCCGGTGAGAATATCTGGATTTCCCGGCAAGAAACCATCGGCGAGGCGCAAGATTTCAAGGAACTGATCCCCGCCCAAAACTCGGGCGCGGTCGGCGCGCGAAGAAGCGGGGTTCATCAAAACTTTGCAATCGTGTATTTGCGTAAGGACACTCTTTAGCCCCTGGCGTGGCACCTTCCAACTCTGTAGGCGCTCTTCTACGTTTTTCGCGCCCACTAAAAGGGCGACCGCGGCAAAGGCGTTTTGCCAATTCACTGGCGGCACAAAATCGACAAAACGCTCCAAGTTTAGGGCATCGAGTTCGGGCCAGATTACGCGCGAAAGATGGGTGGCGCGCAAAGTGCGCAAGCCCTCAGTGATATATTCCGACTCTAGCAGGCGCTTCAATTCATTAAATATGCGTTCTTTCGCGACACCTTCCAATTCTTGATACTGGGCGCGAATGGCATCGGCGGTTTCATCTTCCATGCGAAAGCCAAGCTGAGCCACAAAACGCGCGGCTCGCAACATGCGTAAGCGATCTTCACTGAATCGTTCCGAGGCATGGCCTACGGTGCGGAGCAGTCCTTGCGCTAAGTCGGCCACGCCACCCACGTGATCCACAACTTCGCCCGCTTCGGGGTCGTAAAAAAGCGCGTTGACGGTGAAATCTCGGCGCCAAGCATCTTCTTTCATATCGCTAAACTCCACGTGAATGGGATGGCGCCCATCCGCATAGGGGCCATCTTTGCGAAACGTGGTGACTTCGAAATTATGTCCGTCTTCTATAACGACTATGGTGCCAAAGGCTTTGCCCACGGCAAGCGTGCGTGGGAAAATCTGCTCCACCACCTCGGGCGGTGCCGCCGTCGCAATATCCAGATCTTTTGGAGTGTGTGCTAGCAAAGCGTCCCGTACACAACCGCCGGCAAAAGCGCTCAGGTGGCCAAGCTTGGTGAGTTTGGCGAGCACGAGGGCGGCGGGCGCATAGGCCGGGTGTTTCTCAAGCGGAGGCAAGGGCATCGCATAGCTGAGGCTTTGACGTGGTGACATAGTCAGATTATGCCTGTGCGAATGGATTTTGTCGCTAAGCTTGCGCAGACTGTTAGCCGGTTTTCCTTTCAGGATTTTGGTTTGGTGGAATTAAAAGCGCCACTTTCGCTGGGTCTTTACATGGACTGGTTAAAAGCTGGACATCAGGCCGACATGGATTACTTGCAACGCCACCTGCCCGAAAAGGCGGATCCACAATTGCTCGCGCCCAAAGCCCATGCCGCGATTGTGGTGACCAAAGGTTATCTTCCTCACCCCTACCCGGCCAACGGACTGCTTAATCTGCGCACGGCTCTCTATGCTCGTGGTGGTGATTATCACACTAAATTCCGCTCTGAACTCGAGGACTTACGGCGTGCACTGCAAGTAGATTTTCCGGCAGAAGAATTCTTATGTTTCACGGATTCGTCGCCGATTTTGGAGCGGGATCTGGCCGCGCGAGCGGGGCTGGGATGGGTGGGAAAAAATTCGTGTTTGATCGACCGGCAAAAAGGCAGTCTGTTTTTTATCGGTGAAATTTTCACCTCGATGCGCGCTCCGGGTGTGGAAAAAGCCATGACGGATTTTTGCGGCACTTGCAATCGCTGCCTCACGGCCTGTCCGACCGGTGCCTTTCAAGCGCCGCGGGTGCTCGATTCGAACCGCTGCATTTCCTATTGGACTATCGAAGCGAAAGCGGCGGCTCCAGAGGCCTTGCGCGCGGGACTTGGGGATTGGTTTTTTGGCTGCGACATTTGCCAAACCGTTTGTCCATGGAATGAAAAAGTTTTTGGCCGCGAGGCTATGCGCAAGGAGGCTATGCGCACGCAAGAACTCGACCCCGCTGCATTGGTGCCTGAGTTACGCTGGCTACTGACTCAGTCGAACAAGACTTTAGCCAGAACCTTCGCGGCGCTGCCCTACTCACGCGCGCGGGCCAATGGCCTCAAGCGCAACGCCCTCTACGTCATTGGCAATCTGCGTCTCAGACAATTGCGGCCCGAAGTGGAGGCTTTACGCCAATCGCCGGTGCACCAAGAGCTCGCAGAATGGACATTAAAACAACTCAACGGTTGATATGCGTGGGACTGTAGACCAAAATAAATGCACATGGCAAATAACGAAAAAACCTCGGATGTCGCTGCGGAATACACCGCCATTCGCGTGGCCAGCCTACGCGGCGATTTAAAAATTCCCTTTGATGCATTTGTACGAGTCGCCGGCAAACATATTTTGTATTGTCGCCAAGGCGATTCGTTTGAAGGTAAACGCCTGACCCGGCTAAAGACCAAGAAACTGAAGAAAATGTACATTCGCCGCGACGATGTAGTGCCTTACACGCAATATCTGGAAGAGAGTATTGACGCCGCCTATGACCGCAACTCCAAAAAGGCCATTGGTCTGCGCGCCGAAGTGATTCAGGGATTCCAACAGGCGCTCGCGGAAAAGTACATGGAAGACCCACTCGATGAGTTTATTTACACTCACACGCGCAGCTCCATTCAGCGCTTCACCGAATTTTTGCAGGGCGAGCCCGAAGGTGCGGCGGCGATCTTACAGCTGACCAATGTCGATCAAAGTATTTCACATCATGGGGTCAACGTCGCGGTTCTCAGTGTGGCGGTGGCGCAGACCACGGACATGCGTGACGGCAATCCGCTCCATCTGATGGCTTTGGGAAGCTTAATTCATGACATCGATTTAGATCTCTCGCATTTTTACGAAAGTATCGCCGCCAGCGACACCATGAGTGATGAGGCGCGCGCGATCTACCGCAATCACCCGACTCAAGGAGCGCACCGACTGCAAGGCTCCAAGTTTGTCGACCAGATGGTGATTAATATTATCACACAGCACGAAGAAAATATTAAGGGCACCGGTTTCCCCAAGGGCCTGCAAGAGCGCGAAATGGATCCGCTGGTGATCGTGGTGGCCACCGTGAACGCGTTTGACCGGCTCTTGGCGTTTGAACAGATGAGCCCTAAGGAAGCCTTTAAGACTTTGTTTTTCGATAAGGTCGGGCTTTATCCACTGGGCCACCTGCAGGCCTTGCAGAATTTACTTAAGACTTACAAAATGGTTTAGCGCCTGACGCAAGCGGTGTTCGAGGAGCTTTCGCATATCGCGTTTAGTAAATAAATCATCGACAATATTGCCAAGCAATCCGAAGGGCAGTGTGTAGTCGGCAATATCGGTGACCAGAGTTTCGCCCTCCAAGTGCTCGCTGAATTTGGTGGTGTGGGTCCAACCCGCAAACAGGCCTTCCACTTGACGATAGGTCAGGCGTGAGCCGCGCAGCACGTCCTCTATCCTGAGCCGCACGTTTTGGGCGAGGCCAAGCCGGGTCATCTGAAAATTAAATTCGCTACCCCGCTGTAGCGGCACTTCCGGGCTCAACAACTGGACGTCAATGATTGGGTTGAGCATTTCTGCCAAGTGCGCCGGCGACACCATGAAATCGTAAACGTCAAAGCGAGGCGCGGGGATGACTTGCGACAACTGGAGATGAGCCATTGCCAATGAAGTGACTGAATTCGGCTTTTTTGTCATCCAAATGCATCGCGTTGCGCGCTTTTGGTGGACTTGGATGAAGGGATTCGTCATTTCTAGAAGACCGATGAGCGACTTCGATCCGTGCCCCTCCAAACTTTTCTTTAGCAAAAATGACCCTGACGATCCCCGTCTTGGCGATCTGGTTCAAGTGCAAAGTGAAAACGCTGAGTTGTGCATTTTAGGTTATCCGGACGATGAGGGTATTGCGCTGAACGGAGGTCGCCTAGGCGCCGCAGCTGGCCCCAATGAGATTCGCCATTGGCTTTATCGAACGACGCCGAATGCACGGGGTCGTCTGCGGACTTTTTCAGATCTCGGCAACCTGCAGCGCAAGGACACACTCGACGGACGCCACCTCGCGGCGCAAGTCCAAGTGGCTAGCTTACTAGAGCGTGGTCAACGGGTGCTCACTTTGGGCGGAGGCAATGACTACGCCTATCCCGATGGCGCGGCTTTTTTGGCCCATTTTGCTAAACAAGATCCGTTGATCATAAATATCGACGCCCATCTCGATGTGCGCAACCTAAATCACGGCCCCAGCAGCGGCACGCCGTTTTTCCGCCTGCTCGAAGGCCCCCATCGTTTTGCATTTGTCGAATATGGCATCCAGGCTCAGTGCAATGCCAAAAAACATCGCGAATATGTCGAGCATAAAGGCGGAACCATCGTTACGTTGGATGAAATTTTAAGTTCAGATCTTTCCCCGCTTAGCTATAGTGTGAAGGCTTTGGATACTATTGTTTCCGAGGGTCGCCCCACATTTTTAGCGGTGGATATCGATGCCTTTGCCTGGCCTTATGCCGCCGGCTCCAGCGCCGCGTGGCCCGTCGGCTTATCGCCGCAAAGTTTTTGGCCGTTTTTACAATATCTGTTTCAACATCTCGATTTGCGCGTCATGGGAGTCTATGAAGTGTCCCCTCCCCTCGACACTGGCGGGGGCACCGCCAAATTGGCGGCGCAGTTGGCGCACGGATTTTTACATCATGTTTGAGGACTTGGAATTCGCCACCAGCTTGGGCAGCGACAATCATTCCGGCGTTCATCCCAAAATTTTGCAAGCCGTGGTGGCCGCCAATCGCGGGCATGCCCATGCCTATGGCCTGGATGAAGTTTCAAAGCTGGCGGCGCTCGAATTCAAACGCCTCTTTGGGGATACAGTTGAAGCCCAGTATGTTTTCACGGGCACCGCCGCCAATGTTTTAAGCCTGAGCGGTCTAGTCAAAAGTTTTGAAGCGGTGATCGCTTCTGAAGCCGCGCATTTGCAACAGGACGAATGTGGCGCGCCAGAAAAATTTGTCGGCTGCAAAGTGATGACGGTGCCGTCAAGAGACGGCCGCATCCGTCCCGAGCAACTCCATACTCGCTTGCAGCGCCAAGGTGACCAACATTTTTCCCAACCGCGAATGGTGAGCCTCACTCAGCCCACTGAACTGGGCGTCTGCTACACCTTGCCCGAACTCCGCGCTTGGCGAGAATGGACGACGCGTAAAAATCTTATGTTACATATTGACGGCGCTCGGCTGGTGAACGCCGCGGCTTTTTTGAATTGCAGTTTGCGTGCCCTGACCGCGGATATCGGCGTCGATGTCGTGTCATTTGGCGGCACCAAAAACGGCTTGCTGGGCGCTGAGGCTGTGCTGCTGTTCTCGCCGCTGGCCAAGGCGCACTTTAAGTTTTATCGCAAACAAGCCATGCAACTCTCGAGTAAGACGCGTTTTTTAGCAGCGCAATTTTATGCTTACCTCCACCAGGACCTATGGCTTGAGATCGCCCGCCACGTGACCAAAACCGCCCAGGACCTGGCCGCGCGGCTCGCCGAGATTCCTGAAATCCAAGTGCAGCATGCGGTCGAGAGCAACGCCCTGTTTGTGCGCCTGCCGAAAGCGTGGATCGGGCCGTTGCGTGAGCGATTCTTTTTTTATGTGTGGGATGTGGAGCAAAATCTTTGTCGCTGGATGATTAGTTTTGACTGGCAGCCCGAGACCAATACTCGTTTGGTCGATGCAATTCGTGAGGTGAGAGAATGTTTTCGCGAAAAATGAACTACCACGACTACCTCCAGCTGGAAAAACTGTTGAGCTGCCAGAAGGCCGAGAGCCACAGCCAGGGCCGCGCCGCCCATGATGAAATGTTATTCATAGTGGTTCACCAGGTTTATGAACTTTGGTTCAAACAAATTCTCACTGAGATTGATTCGGTCCTCGCCATTTTCTCCCAGGAACATCTTGATGAAAAATGGATGGACCTGATCGTGTCGCGATTGCAACGCGTGGTTGAGATTGAAAAACACATGGTCGATCAAGTGCGCATTATGGAAACCATGACGCCGCTGGATTTTTTGGAATTCCGCGATATGTTGATTCCTGCCTCTGGTTTTCAGAGCTTGCAATTTCGCACCATTGAAACGCGACTGGGCCTGCGCCGTGAAAATCGCTTGAAATACAATCAGACCGATTTTGATCAATCGCTTCAGCCCGCTCAGCGCAGCACAATCAATAAAATTGAAGGCGAGGCTAGCCTCTTCGACCGCGTGGAAAAGTGGCTCGAGCGCACGCCGTTTTTGAAAATGCGCGGGTTTGATTTTTGGCAGACTTACAAAGCGACGGTCGAATCCGCGCTGCTGCAAGATATGACGATCATTGAGCAGAATCCAGCGCTTGGCGACGCCGACAAGGAACGCAATCGCCTGATCCTCGAGGGCTCGCTCGGAAATTTTCGGGCACTATTTGATGAGAGCAGTTTTGCCGAGGCCCATAAGCATTCCCAGTGGCGCCTTTCTTACACGGCTTTACACGCGGCTCTTCTGATTCAGCTTTACCGCGACCAGCCCGCACTGCAGCTGCCCTTTCGTCTGCTCACAGCGCTGATGGATGTCGACGAGTGGTTCACCACTTGGCGTCACCGCCATGCTCTAATGGCCAAGCGCATGCTGGGTTCGAAGGTGGGAACGGGCGGCTCCAGCGGCTATCAATACTTGAAGGACGCCACCGATCAGCACAAGATCTTTCAGGATTTCTTTCAACTCACTACGTTCTTCGTGCCGCGCTCAAAGATTCCGCAGTTGCCAAAAGAGGTCGAGCGCGAATTGGGATTTATTTACTCCCAGTCCACCACCTCTTGAAGGCGCGGAAACAATACCGCACGCACCGGTGAAGCCTCGCCGTCCACGATCGGCAGAGGCAGCGCCGATAAAGTGTAAAGTCCCTCTGGAACATCTTTTAACAATAGCCCCTCAAGCACCGCAAAATCCCTTGCCCAGAGAACCTGATGGGCCTCGAGCAACTTAGAATCCTCGGGATCGACGGACGGCGTATCAATGCCGACGAGGCGAACACCTCTGTCCGCAAGCCAGTTTAAAAGCTCGGGCGAAAACGCGCAAAAGTCGGCGTCCCATTGCTCCGGATTGGCGAAGGATTGGGTATCGATCAAAACCCGTGGCGCCTGCACCGACGTTTGCAGGTGCTGCGGGGTCACTCGCTGCTTAGGTCCAAGTCCCGAAACCCGCATCACTTGGCACAGGCCGAAGTAGCGCAAAACCTCGCGCTCGGCGATGCTCACGCCTCCCGCCGCATAGTGACTTGGGGCGTCGGCGTGGGCCCCGAGATGAAGCGTGGTTTTTATGCTCGAGAGCTCGAGATGATTTCCACTCTTGAAACTAAGCGCCACCTGCCGCTCAAAACCCTGATCACCGGGAAAAACCCCTAGTGATGGCGAGATTTTAGGGGTCAGATCGTAAATCTTTGGTTTCATTTTTTAACCCGCTCTTTTAAAGTACTCGGATGTCATTACAAAGTGTCCGAGGCACCCAAGACCTTTTGCCCGAAGCCCAAGCCAAGCATAACATGATCGTCGAGTGCGCGAGATCGATTTCTGCACGCTTCGGCTTTCATGAAATGTCGACACCCATATTCGAATTTTCCGAAGTGTTCAAGCGTACGCTGGGCGAAGCCTCCGACATCGTCAACAAGGAAATGTACACCTTCAAAGACCGCAATGGTGAAGAGCTGACCTTGCGTCCCGAAGGCACCGCAGGCATCGCGCGCGCGTTTATTTCCGAGGGTTTAAGCCAGAAAACTCCACTGAAACTTTATTACGCGGGCCCGATGTTTCGCTACGAGCGACCACAGAAGGGCCGTCAGCGGCAGTTTCATCAGCTTGGCGCGGAACTCATTGGCGTAGCGTCGCCCTATGCCGACGTCGAGTGCCTGACTCTCGCGTTTGAAATTTTGCGCGGCTTGAAAATTGAAGCACAACTGGAAATCAATTCCATTGGCGATCCTGAGAGTCGCGCGCGCTACTGCGAAAGTCTGGTCAAGTATCTGACCCGGCACCACACTCAGCTCTCTGCCGACAGTCAAAGGCGCCTCGGCCTGAACCCGCTGCGTATTCTCGATAGCAAGGACGAGGGCGATCGCGCGCTGCTTAAAAATGCGCCGCTAATTTCCGACTATTACAACGACACCAGTCGCGAATTCTTATCGACCGTGACCAATTCTTTGCAAGCACTGGGTTTGAAATTTCATCTCAATCCATTTTTGGTGCGCGGCCTCGATTATTACACGCACTGCGTGTTTGAATTCAAATCGAGCGCTCTGGGCGCGCAAGATGCTTTGCTTTCGGGCGGGCGCTACGACCAGTTGATCGAGACCATGGGTGGACCTGCGACTCCAGGCATTGGGTGGGCAGCGGGAGTGGAACGCCTGGCTCTACTTTCGCCGTTGGAGGGGGTGAAAACCAGGCCGGTGGCAGTCATTCCCGTGCATGGTTCAATGGAAGCCGAAGCGTTTGCACTCTGTTATCGTTTGCGGGCCGCGGGTTTAACCTGTGAAATTGGGTTTTCTGGCAATCTGTCGAAACGTATGAAACGCGCGGCCGGGCAAAACAGTTGGGCGGCAGTGGTGGTAGGACCCGATGAATGGGCGCGGGGCGAGGTCCAATGCAAGCTCCTGGATTCCGGCGAGGCAAAAATATTGCGAGTGGAAGGTCTGGAGAAAACGCTAACGGATTTGCGGTCCGACCCGCCTCAATGATTCCAAACGCCTTCGGGCTGAGGCAGGCACGCTGCGGCCCGAGACACCTCGGCCTTGTGATCATAAACCCAGGCGACCAATTTTGCATCCTTGCCTTCGTCGAGTAGCTGGCCCACGGTGATCGGCGCGGAATCGAAGGCCAATTTCCAACCACTAAATAAAAATGCATTAGTTTTGGTTTCGCCTTTCACATCTTTAGCCGAGCCGCCCAAAAGATTCTGATCTAAACTAAAATCGGAGAGCGACAGCCAACCGTGAGCGAAGGCGTTCATCATCAGTGTCCTCAGACTCGCCCCGGGCCGCACGTAGCTACACATATAAGTATTAATGGCGGCTTTGTCTTGGGTAACCTTGGGTGCCTCACTGACCATCACTTTACTGGACTGCGAGGTATCCTGGGTCTTGGTTGCGAGGTCCGCTTTGCATTGCTCGATCTTTTCCTCAAACTCATCGCTGCGCTTTTGCAATATCATTTTGTAGCCCTGAAAACGCTGTAGCCGATCCTTTAGGTACTCTTCAGAAACCCCGACCAGGTCCTTTTTCTCGTCGAGACCCAATTTCAGATCGTCTTCCTTATCAGTGACCCGGTCGAGCGGTTCGGTCCAAACCAAAGTTCCGCTCCCACCGTATTGATGGGAGGCATTGCGCCGCATGCAACTTTTAAGATCACCGTACAAACCCAGGCTCCCGAGTTTGCGCGTGCCATAAACGCGATCTTCGAGCGAATAAACCGCATTCTGCAGATCGCGCAAGCGCTCGGAAATTTGCACTTTGCTCAGGACCACCATTTCGCCGGATTTCAAACCAACATTTTGACCGCTACTCACTGCTGCCGGTTGGTCGAGTTGGGTCTGTATCGCTTCGGCTTTATTTGGATTCGAACGACACGCGCCGAGACCCATGATCAAAATGAGATTCGGCAAAAATACCAGAGGCTTGGATAAAGCATTATGTTTCATAAGTGGTCTCCACGGCGAAAGTCCTAGTGGTAGACCATAGCTCTATCCCGGAATCCATTCAATTAAGAGTTCTTAATATGTATCGGTGAATTAGGCGGTCGCCAGTCGTCAGTTCAAATAAATGCGTTCGCCGCACGCTCCAGTTTTACACGACCAGCGTCAACTGTTCGAAACCTTGACTCATTCCTACACCCTAGACTCAAGCCGCCAATATGTATGGCCGAAAGGGAGACATGAGAACTCTGTGGGCGAAAGGGAAACAAGACATGAACCACCTGCGAAATCTGAAAGCCTTGATTGGCGCAATGGTGTTGGGCAGTGGCTCAGCAGCGTTTGCTCAGAACGACGCCATCAAAGCCAAATACTACCCTGAAGCTTCATTGGTCCAAATCTACAATCAGCAGCAAATTGAGCAGAAGAAAGCCGAAGACATGGAGCAAAAGGCGGTTCAAGATCGCGATCTCTACGAAAAACAACGCCGCGATGTCGAAACCCAAGTGGCCAATCACCGTTTTCAAATCGAAGGCTTGAAAATGCGCCAGGAGAAAGCGCAAAGCGAACTCGATCTCTTGGCTGTGGACTTACAACATGTCAATGGCGACCTTTCCTCGTATCAGGCCGAACATCAACAGCTCCAGGAATCCAGCAAAGCCACTCTTTATTATTTGGAGACCCAACGCACCGAACTCGCGGCTAAACAAAAAGCATTGACCGAAGAACTCGCCGCCCTAGCGGCCACTCGCCAAAAGGCCGAGCGAGAAGTTTACACCATGGCCATGGACATCGAGCGCTTCCGCAACGAAATTGCCCGCGGTGAAACGCGGGTGCAAGAAGCCGAAGCCAAACGCGCGGCTCTTGACGCGGATGAAATGAAGGTGCGCGCCGAGTGGGTGCAAACCAAAATGGCCGCGGCCGAGCACATGCGCCAACGTGACGATGCCTTGGCGCAACTCGCGGAAACCAAGAAACGTTTTGAGCAAGCGCAAAAGGAACTGACGCAATCGAAACAGGATCTAGCCAAAGCCGAGCAAGGCCGCAACGACACCAGCCGCAAAGTACAAGGTGACGTTGCCCGTTATGAATCCGATATTTTGGCCGCCAATAAAAAACGCATCGGCAATGAGGCTGAAAATATCCGTCTCGAATCGGAAGTCTTGAAAATTAAAGACTATGCTTCGCGCTTAAAAGAAAGCCGCGATCAAAGCATCGAACAAAGCACCAATACCGACGGACTGGTGTTGAAGTCTTCGTTGGCACTGGAGACCGCACGCAGCGCTCTCACCAGCACGGTCGAGGGCTCCGACCAAAAATCGTTTAGGGCTGAAAAAGTGCGCCATCAAGCGCGCGGTCTCGCGGCTGCCGAAGAAGCATCGCATTTGGTGGACGGCGGACGTATTTGGATCACCGACAAAAATTGCAATGCTTTTGGCAAACCCGGTGCGAAAGAAGCCGCGGGCTTTTTTGGCTCTGGCAAACGGCTTTTGGCCAAAGACCACGGTAGTCGTTGGGTCGAAGTTTTAAATGGCACTGGCTCCTCAGTTTTCATTAAACGCGACTGCGGCCACTACGGCGATTGATTAGGAAAATATGATGAGATTGAAAGGCTATAAAACTTTTGTGCGGAATCACCAGGTGCGAGCCACACTGATGTCGCTATTTGCGAGTCTTGTGACTTTGTCTTGTACTGGCGGCGGTGGAATTTCGGCCGGCGGCGGTACCAGCGTTGCGGGCGGAACCGTAACGATTAGTTTAGTCTATCCCACCGCGGCTGGCCCCAGCTGGACCCCTATTATCGCAAGCAACCGTACCTATATTTTAGGTCTCGACGTCACAGTCTCAGGTGTCTGCACCCGCGGCGTGGACACCGTTCAATTCAGTGAAGGCGGTACACTCTTTGCCGAGATTGCGACTTGCCCCGAGGACGGCAACTTCACTTGGAGTAAATCTTTCACCGGCCCTTTAGATGCCGACAAAACTTTGACCGCCACCGCTTACGATGTGACCGGCGCGATCATCACCGGCTCAGACAAGACTTTCAACGTGCACATTGACAACGTGGCCCCTCTGACTCCGGTGATTTCGACGCCGTCGGCGGGCGCAGCGACCTATACCTACACCGGTTCGAATGCGACCCTGGATATCACCGGCACTTGCGCGGTTGACGTGGACCATATCAATGGACCCAATGCCCTCGTGCCCATTGCCTGCTCGGCTGGCGCCTGGACTTACACTGTAACCTTGATTCCAGGCGGTCAAGTGTCCAACACTTTCCGCGCGGTGGATTTGGCCGGCAACATCTCCTCTGGCATCACTAAAATTATTCAGTTTACTCCTGCTATGGATCTCATCGGCCCGGGTGTTATTTCGGGCGGACACTTTACAGACTCTAGCGGTGGCGGGAGTCCTCTAACCCTAGAGTCGGCGGTGGATATCTATCCAGCGGCCACCATCAGCAATACGGCTACGTCACCAAACCCCAGCTTTGACCTATTGACCGGATTTAATTCCATAACGAATGAAGTGAGGTCTCACTAGATGAAAACACTCAACCACCTAACCATCATTTCAGTGATCCTCTCGGGTCTGTGTGGGATAGCACACGCCACGCCGGTGATAGACACACTCAATGTGCAGGGTTTGTTGCGCAAAGCCAATAACACGCCGGTCACGGATAGTGCGGCGGCGGGATTCCCCTCTGGCTACAACATGGCTTATGGGGTGTTTGTCAACAACGTGGCGGTGTGGGGAACTCAAGTCGCCACCCCCGTTAAACTAGGTGTGTTTAGCACCGCCCTTAGCGGCGCGGGCGCGAATCTAACAGCTTGCGGAGCCTGTACGGGCTTTGCCAGCAACTATACCAACGCGGGAAGCTTTACTCTCGGGGCGGCACTTTTGTTAGCCGGTGGAAATGGCGAAATCATGGTTCGTGTGGTGGCTCGCGATGCCATTGATGGGTCAAATCCCAGTTACGATATCGTCATTGGCGCAGTTCCCACGGCTATGATCGCGGAGATCGCAAAAGGTGTTAAGGCCGGCTCCGTAACTTTCACTGGTCTCGACGCAACTACTGTTTACGCCAACACTCAAGCCAGCGCCGCCAACAAATTGGTTCAGGCCGATGCGGGTGGTTTGGTGGCGCTCAACATGATTCCACCGCTTCCTGCTAGCACCTCCTTGTCGGGTCAAGTCGGCGTTGGCAATGGTGGTACAGGTTCAGCCACTGGCTCGATCACCGGCTCAACGTCTATAATTTATCAATCTTCAGCTGGAAACTCGACCACGATCGGTGATAACTCCGGTGCGGCTAGCGCCATCTTGCGCTCTGGAACTGGGGGAATCACTGGCACCGTTACCGGTGCAAGTGGCGATGTGACTTTTACTGCTGGCACCACGAGCGGCGGCGTCGTAATGACCCCAGGCACCGGCACCGGCGTGGTTTCCATCGGCAGCATGAGCTCGAGCGGAAACACCCTTTTTGGTAACGCCGGAGGTGCGAGCTCGAATACTATTCAGTCCGGCACCGGAGGCATTTTGCTATCTCCCGCCGGAGTCGGCCTCGTGCGGATTATGTCCAACGGTCTGAATTTAATCAATGGTGGATCGAGCATCACGCTGAATGCGCCCTCAGGCCCCGCCCCCTACAATTTCCTTTTGCCTCCCAATGGCGGCACAGCCGGAAAATTCATGCAAACTAACGGCAGTGGAACTACCACTTGGCAGTTGGTGGATTTATCAGACCCCACTAACATTACCAGTACTCTCGGAATCGCTCATGGTGGTACCAACAACGCCGCACTCCCCGTTACCAACGGCGGAGTCATTTGGACCGATGGCACCAGCCTTCAAAATACCGGTGCCGGCCTCGCCGGACGCGTTCTGCAAGCTAACGGCGCAGGTGCCCCGACCTGGGTTTCCTTGTCTGGTGCCGGTCTTGCGGCCAGCGGCGCGAACTCTGATATTACCGGCTTAAATCCAACCGGCACTCTCTCTGTCGGTGGCGCAGCTACAACCACAGTGAATATTAATCCTACGGGCGCTAATGGCGCGGTCTCAGTTCTCACCACTGGTTCGGGTCTAATGACTATGGGAGGCACAGGCACGGGTGCATCGATATTTGGTAACACCGGTGGCGCGTCCTCGACCACAATTCAATCCGGTAC
Source organism: Pseudobdellovibrionaceae bacterium (assembly GCA_025354795.1). Lineage (GTDB taxonomy): Bacteria > Bdellovibrionota > Bdellovibrionia > Bdellovibrionales > UBA1609 > JALHOQ01. The sequence continues at coordinate 17,708 of JANXMF010000081.1, read as the reverse complement.
CGGAAACGTAATCCTTGCACCGACCGGTGCTGGCTTCGTGCAACTCACAAATGCTAACGGTTTAAGTCTAGTCAACGGCTCGGGCAATGTGGCGATCACGTCGCCGAACAATCCGACGTCTTGGACCATGCAACTTCCCTCGAGTGCGGGTTCGGCCAACCAAATCTTAATGACGAATGGTTTCGGCGTGACATCTTGGACTACGGCTTCGTTATCCTCCTCTGTCAGCGGCACCTTGCCCATCGCCAATGGTGGTACGAACAACAACGCACTCGCCGTCACGGCAGGCGGAGTAGTCTCAACCGATGGTACTAAATTAGTAAATGTCGGCGTCGGGACGTCAGGACAGGTTCTACTCTCCGCTGGTGCTGGGACTCCGGTCTGGGGGCAACCTACTTTGCAAGCTCTTGGATCCGCGGCTCGCGGTGCGAATACCGATATCACTTCACTTGCGGGCTTGACGACTGCACTTTCCATTGCTCAAGGTGGTACCGGTCAAATCGCGGCCCCTGCCGCTCTCGCCGCTCTTGGTGGCGCCGGTCGTGGAACCAACACCGACATATTGTCGCTCACAGGTTTAACCACCGCACTGCCGATTTCTGAAGGCGGTACGAACAACAACGCCCTCGCCGTGACGGCAGGTGGTATGGTATCAAGCGATGGTACTAAATTGGTAAATGTCGGCGTCGGGACATCAGGGCAGGTTCTAGTCTCCGCTGGTGCAGGCACTCCGGTTTGGGGACAACCCAGTTTGCAAGCCCTTGGATCCGCCGCTCGCGGTGCGAATACCGATATCACTTCACTCTCTGGCTTGACCACTGCACTTTCAATCGCTCAAGGTGGTACCGGCCAAATCGCAGCCCCTGCCGCTCTCGCCGCTCTTGGTGGCGCCGGTCGTGGCACTAACACCGACATCTTAGTCATCACTGGACTCACTACGGCTCTTGCCGCCAATCAGGGTGGTACCGGAAGCTTGACTCTAGCTTCCGCAGCTGCGGGTGGAATTGTCTACTCAGATGGAACCATGTTGCGCAATTCTGGCGCGGGAACTGCGGGCCAGTTGTTGACCTCCGGTGCCGGCGGCGCTCCGACTTGGGGCACACCCTCTCTGGGTGCTCTGGGTGCCGCTGCTAAAGGCTCGAACACGGATATCAGTAGTTTGGGTTTTCCGGGCAATATGTCTGTTACTCCAACTGGCTCTTTGACTCTGAATCCCACAGGCGCTCTGACTATTACGGGCGCCTCCGCGGTAATTAACCCAACCGGAACGCTGACACTAAACCCCTCGGGCGCGCTGACTCTTGCTGGCGCCTCCACTGCTTTTAACAATCCTCTCATATTGAACGGAAGTACGAGTGGCGCGCTGACGATCAGCGGTGGTTCGGCTATTACGACTTACGGGATCACCTTTCCGTCCGCCCAAGGCACTGGCTTCTTAAAGAACAACGGTTCCGGCACTTTGAGCTGGACGGCTGCCGCTACCTCGGGCGCGAATGGAGACATCACTTCACTCACCGCCGTGACCTCAATCACCAGTAACGTCGCAATGACAAGCGCAACTGGAGTTCCTTTGACAATCACTCCCGGGGGCGCCAACGACTCCGCTGACCTCAACGCAGGCACCGGCACGACAACCAGTGTTTTAAGTATTGGCGGTGGCACGGCGGCAACGACCGGAAATACAGTCGGAATCACTGGCTCAAGCGCTGCTACAACCGGAGTGGCTCTTGCGGTCGCGGCGGGTGCAGCTAATGCCGGAGCTCTTAGTGTCAACGGCGGCGGTACCGCAACCACGGCGGATGTGGCCAAGTTTGTTTCTGGAGCTTCACAGACGTCTGGAAATACCGTAAACATAATCGGTGGAGCGGCGCAAACTGGCAATGCTCTCAAAGTGTTGGGCGGTAACGGCGCAAGTGCCACGGCCGTATCGATCACGCCAGGAACTGATGTCGCAGCGGTTGGACTTCTAGTTTCGGGTGGCACCACGGCTACGACCGGAAACACGGCCTCTATCACAGGTTCTTCGGCGCACACGTCGGGTGTGGCTCTGGCTGTTACTGGCGGCGCAGGAACCACAGCTGGTGCCTTGAGCATCATGGGTGGTAGCAGTGCAACGACCGTGGATGTCGCAAGAATTATGTCGGGATCGGCGCAAACTACAGGTAATACTCTGAACGTCTTCGGCGGCGCCGCACAGACCACTGGTGTAGCTCTGGCAGTGACCGCGGGCGCTGGTACAACCGCCGGTGCTCTTAGTGTCATGGGCGGAAACTCGGAGACCACCGTCGACACCGCATCGTTTAGGTCCGGGACTGCGCAAACTACCGGTAACACAGTTAGAATTATAGGCGGCTCAGCTCAAACAACTGGCGTCGCACTCGCGGTCACCGCCGGCGCAGGGGCCACGTCAGGCGCCTTAAGCGTTGTCGGTGGTAGCAATACGACCGTCGACGTCGCACGTTTTACAGGAAGCGCGTCACAAACTACGGGTAACATCGTGAACATCATCGGCGGCTCGGCTCAGACCACTGGTGTCGCACTCGCGGTCACCGCTGGTGCGGGTACAACCGCCGGTGCTCTTAGTGTCATGGGCGGAAACTCGGAGACCACCGTCGACACCGCGTCGTTTAGGTCCGGGACTGCGCAAACCACTGGTAACACCATAAACATTATCGGCGGCTCGGCTCAGACCACTGGTGTCGCGCTGGCAGTGACCGGCGGTGCAGGTACAACCGCTGGCGCCCTTAGTGTCATGGGTGGAAACTCGGAGACCACCGTCGACACCGCATCGTTTAGGTCCGGAACAGCGCAAACCACCGGTAACACAGTAAACATTATCGGTGGTTCGGCTCAAACAACGGGTGTCGCTCTTGCCATCACTGGCGGAGCAGGAGCTTCATCGGGCGCTTTGAGTGTCGTCGGTGGCAGCAATACGACCGTCGACGTCGCACGCTTCACCAGTAGCGCCTCGCAGACTACGGGCAACACCGTGAATATTATCGGCGGCTCAGGTCAAACTTCCGGGGTGGCTCTTGCCGTTACGGGTGGCGCGCTGGCGACTGCCGGCGCAATGAGTGTCTCTGGTGGTGGTACCGCAACTACCGCAAACACCGCGACCATTGTCGGCTCAAGTGCGGCAACCACAGGTATGGCTCTGGCGGTTCGCGCCGGTGCGATCACAACTGGTGGTGGATTAAGTGTATCCGGCGGAGCAACCCAGACAACGGGCAAAACGTTTATGGTGACCGGAAGTTCTGGGGTTGCGACGGTACCAACAGCCACATTCGTTGGCTCGTCCGGTGCAGGTAACACTTCCATCAATATCCTCTCGCAAGCCGGTATCGCCTCGAGCGCGACAAGCCCGGACTTGATCCAATTTCAAAGCAGTGGCGCCATCGTACTTAGCGGCGTGAACACCAATGGTGGTTACTACACCACGACTCCGGCCGCGACTGCGGTTGGAGCAGCCATAACGTTTGCAGCCACTGGCCAAAACGTTCAGTCACTTTCCGTCGGGTCCAACTCCGGCGCGATTGCGACTATCACAGGTTGCAGCACTGGCGTGGTCAAGCCGGGGCAAATCGTCACGTTCCTACTCAACTCGGCCGCTGCAGCATTCACGATTACATTCGTGGACACCACTACCGCAGGGATGGGCGCTGATAAAATCTTGTTAAATGGTACGGCAACCAACTATGTCACTACATTAGGAAAACCGGCAACACTCACCTTGATGTGCACCACACTTAACGGATTTTTGGGTTGGGTCGAAGTCAGTCGCGGCTTGAATACGGATTGATCTGCCACGGCGTCAAATCGTTGCTCAAAAAAACCCGGTCCCAACCGGGTTTTTTATTTCGCCCCCAGCTGTTCGAGTGCCACTCTTGCAGTCTTGTTTTCCTCGCTCCCGGGCGGAGTCAACGCCAAGTATTTTTGCCAAGCCGTCACAGCCAGGGCTTTATAGGCCGGCAGTACGGGGATCAGCGATGCATAGATGGCGCCCAAATTATTAAGCGACTGCAACCTGTAGGTCGCGTTGTTCTCGGCAACCTCGTCAAAGACTTCGGCGGCCAGCAGCAGCCAGTCCACACGGTTCTTCGAGCGGCTCGTCAGCAGTATTCCCAGCGGGAACTTGGTATCATAGTAATTAAGTTCAACATAAGATTCCCACGACTCGAAACGATGTTCCGCGAGGCTTGGAATTTTGAGCTGCAAAAACCCCTCAGTCTCACGCTTCACCTCCTCCAATGAAAAATCCTGGCCAAAGCGCTTCACCCGTGAGTGAAAACCGAAAGAAAAACCATTCACCTCGTCATGAAGCTGTTGCTCTTCATAGGGATAAACTTTAGCGACGTAAAGGGGAAATCGATCGATATTGGCCATCAACAGATCCTTCAAAATATACTGCCCGGGACCATCGGCCCGCTGTCGGAAAACCAAACCCGGCACTTTGAACCCTGGCACGTTCCCCTCCACCAGTTCCTTCATCCAGGGCCACCACATGGCATCGAGCGGAATGACGTGGACATCGGGCCGCACGTTCTCGGCGAACTGGAGGTAGCGGAGGGTATTGACGTAAACATCTTCACGCATCAGGATGACGGCGTTGGGGTCCACGTTGTCGATCATCGCGTGACCAAGGCGCGAAAAAAAGTCGCGCTCGGATCGGTCCTGTTGACGCCAGTTCCAGGCCACACTTGTAGCAATAACCACAGCGACGGCCGCGGCCAACATCGGCGTGAGGTGCTGCCACTGCTGTTCGAGGTTGCTCAGTCCCCAGCCCATTAAGAGCACGATCAACAGCAAAGGCAACATCCACATGCGGGATTGGGCATGGTAGAACAATAAAAAACTCAAGTCTAAATTGCTCAGGTACTGAAACAACAAAACATAAAATGCGAGAGCAAAGGCCACCAGCCTCGCAAACTCAGCTTGCTCTCCCCGCTTACGTAGGCAAAGTACGCCCCACGCCCAAAGCACGCTGCCGATAAAAAATGTTTGAATCAGCATTTCGCGGCCAAAATAATAAAGCTTGGGTAGAAAAGTCGAATTTTCCTTGTCCCCGGTGGCCAGCTGAAAGGTGCCGTATTCGCGCCGGAGCACGTGGGTTAAGAAGCCCTCGAAGTTTGACAAGTCGCCCCAGGCGATCAATAAACGCTGTCTTCCCAGGTAAAACATAAAGAGATAAGGAGTCAGAGCCAGCGCGAAAAACAAAACGCCAATTAGAAAAACCCCCGGCCGCAGCAAGGTTTTGCGATCCTGCCAAAAAAATACCGCTACAAACGGAGCCGCAAAGAAAATGATGGTGAGGTGATGGGTACAGGCCAACCCAAGCACGCCACAGGTGACGTAGGCCCATTTGGGCGTACGCTCAAGGTGGTATTTGTAAAACGCGCACAGCAGAAGCACCGCAAATAGGTTGTTGAGTGCGAACACTTCGGCCTCGACCGCGAAATACCAAGTCAAAGGCGCAAGACAAAAGAGTAAAGTGACCGCCGCCGCCAGCCAAGTTTTCTTTAGCCAAGATTTGCCCAGAAAAAACAAACCGGCACCGCAGAGAATCTGAGCGCATAACGAGAAAAAGCCCACTCGCCAAGCCATGGTGGAAATTGGCAAATACGTAAACCAATGCGCAAAAAAGGTGTAGGTCGGATATCCGGGGGGATGGGGTGCTGCCAGATGCAAGGCATCGACGATCAATTCGCCGCTGTCACCCCCCCCCACAAAGGTGGATATGGTCGCCAAATAAACAATGAAAATGGGAGTGAGTGTGGCTAGTAACGCGAGCCACGTGCGGGCCCGCGGTGAAAGTCTCTTCGTCAGCACACTTTAGTGCTTTTTGCAGCTCGATTTAAAGTGATCGGTAATCGTGTCCAATTGGCGAAGATCCACTGAACCATCGCGATCCTTAAATACCTTGTAATCGGCCATGCAGGTATCGGGCGTTTGGAAAGCATATATAATATTAGACAACGTCTGTTGCAAATGCGACTTCACTTTAGACATTTGTTCAAACGCCGGAGTGTTGGTGCACACTTTATCTTTGTTGTTGCGATAGCCTTCGAGCTCCGCCGTCATGGTGCGGTTTTCACGCCGTAACTTATCATAGGTGAAGGACGAATCGTACAGGATCAGCTCGGCCGCACCGGCTTGCCCGTCCAGGTCGTCAGAAACTTTAATGACTTTTCTTTCGATCTCATTGAACAGATCCGACTTGGCCTTGGAAATTTCTGAGATCGAAGCCGATTTTTTCACGTCGTTGAAGCGCTTAAACTGCGGCGAGCGGGCGTCGATCATGTAAGTGCGCTCCATTCCCTTGCGACTCTTAAGGGTGATGTAGGACGCGACCTCGGCGGCATCAATGAAATTTCCGATTTGCTCGACGTTCATAACTTTTCGCTCTTTGCCCGTCACCTGGCAATTGAGATTGGCGCCGCTGCTGCGAATGGTGCAGTAGATTTCCATCGGCTCGGCCTGCGCAAGTGGGCCGGCCAGTGCGGACAGTATTAGCAGCAGTGGAATTCTAAGTCGCATAAACATAGTTGAAGCCTCCCGGCGCCGTTCAAGTGGTGAACTTTGCATTTATCGTAACAAAGACAAGGGGATCTGCAAAGAGCAATTGTCGTACTCAAACAATGGTCTAGATTTTTCGCCCGGCCGTTCAACCAGTGGTATAGGCTGGAAAGAATGGATCCCCGATGCTACGCTTTTATCAAATATCCACGGGGGCATAATCATAATGTTGCAAAGCAAATCCATCTTCGCGCTGCTGTTCAGCCTACTCTTGGTTTCACCGCTCGCATTGGGCCAGACGCCTACTGCACCATCGCCGGTGAAAAAAACCAAAGCCGCGAAGAAGAAAAAAGCCGCGGCCCCCGCACCTGTAGTGATCGAAGCTCCTGACTCTATGCCGCTGGAAAAAGCCACCAGCACGCCGCCGGAAAGTAACTCGAGCTCAGAATATTTGAAATTCAACGTTGACTCTGCCCCTGCACCGACAGACCCGCGCCCAGCGATGCAGTTCAGTGACCCCGGCGAATCCGCCCCCGGCACGCCCCGCCCCGAGTATACCGAGACGACCCCCGACGCTGTTGCTTTTAAGACTTACCCTGGCTATCCAAAACACCAAGCCGGGCTTTATGTTAAGCCAAGTACCCTGTCCTCAAGTTGGTCTTACGGCGGCTCTACTTACAATTTCCGCAGTCCCACTCTGGCTCTAGGGACGGGCTACCGGATTCAAATCAACCCGCTGTGGTCTATGGAACTCGATTACATGCACTACTCAATGAATCTGGAAGCCGGCGTCGTGCTACCTTTTAGGTTTTTGGCCTCCACTACAAGCTTTGATGACTACTCGGTGAAAGGAAATTATTGTTACATAGGCAAGACTTCGTACTACCGCAAAATCTGCCCTGGTTTTCAGATCGGCAATGAGGGCTACCCGATTCTCAACTTCGTGCAGGGCACTAGCACCAATTTGAATCTCAGCAAAGTTCAAGACATCATAATTGGAGTGAATGCCGACTACCAAGAACCTTTTGCCGACAAGTTCTTATTCAAAGCCATCATCGGCTTCAACTATGGAACGGGCCTTGGCAACTCCGGCTACCTCACTTCAAAATCCAACTACAGTTATTATGGCGATGCCGGCGCCGAGTGGAGTGTCACCGAACATAATATTATCCAGGTTTTTGCGGAATACCGCCTACGCACGGCTCAGATCAGCGGCCAGGTCGGTAACATCACCGACAAGTGGGACACTAAGTCCTCACTCCTTGGCGCAAAGATTGGTTACATGCGCAGCTGGTAGGGCGCGGACCGGCTACTTTTTAGCCGGTGCTTTGGCGGCCGCGGGGCGGCCCGCTTGGATCTTGAGCTGAATCGTCAATTCATCGCCAACGGCTGGTCCGGCTTCGACCAGCTTATTCCAAGTTAATCCATACTCAGCGCGCTTGATCTTAGCAGTAGCGGTAAAAACTGCCTTTTCCTTACCATTGCCGTCATTCACAATGCCCAAATACTTACCATCAAAGGTCACTGCATTGGTTTTACCCTTAATAGTGAGCGAACCGTTGAGCTTAAACGACTCAGGTGTCCCTGTGATCGACTTACTCACGAAAGCCATTGTCTTAAATTTACCGACATCAAAAAAGTCCGGACTTTTTAAGTGCTCATCACGTTTGGGGTCGCCGGTGTCGATGGAACTGATTTCAACCGTGGCCTTCACCGATGATTTCTCAAACTTGGGATCTAAGATCACGTTGCCTTCAAAAGCCGTGAAACGCCCTTCTACTGTGGAAATCACCAAGTGTGGAATTTCAAAACCCACTTTGCTATGGGCCGGGTCAATTTGAAAGGTCCCTGGCTTATAGGTGGCATCACCCCAGGCCGATATCGAAGCTACCAATAGAATCAGATTAAAAAATTTCATATGACTTCCCCTTTTGCGTTTGCGTTTTGATTCGGACAAAAAGAATAGCCTAAAGTCGATAGGCCCTTCAAGCCCGGGGGTCGACCAGTCGCGGTAAGGACAAGTTACCTAAGTACTACCTGGTTCTCTTTTGAGGCAAATCTATACATTAATCGAGCTGCCGTTCTGGACACAAGGACGGCGAATTCACCTTCGTTTTTGCCGATAACTCTTCATATGGTAGCCCTATGGTGCGTGATTGGCGTTATTTTAACCGCGGTTTCAGTGTCGACGCTGGGAGCTAGTTTTTCAGTCTTCGGCTTAAGCCAGCTTTTTTCTGGTGCGTCCACCGCCATTGTTGCAGCCATGGCGTCGCTCGAATTGGCCAAGTTTGTCATTGCGGCCTACTTGCACCAAACCTGGCGTTTGCAGAACAGGATTTTTAAGAGCTACCTTTCGTTGGCGGTGGTGATCTTGAGTCTAATCACAAGCATGGGCATCTTTGGATTTTTTTCGAACGCTTATCAAGGCGCCACTACCGCGCTCGATACCGAAAATATTAAGCTCGCCTCGTTAAAGGGTGAGCTCATCCGGGCGCAAGCGGAGGTCGAGCGCATCAATCGCGCCGTTGAAGAAATCCCTGCCAGCCGCATCACCCGAAAACTCACGGCGCGAAAAGAGGCCGAGCCCGAGCTTGCGCGGCTCAGCCGCAATATCGAACAAATTAATGCGACGACTACAAAGACCGAAGTGCAAAATGTCGATCTCAAACGTAAAGTGGGCCCGATCATATACATTGCGCGAGCGTTTAATCTTGAAGTGGATCAAGTGGTCAAATATTTAATTCTAATTCTGATCTTCGTGTTTGATCCGCTGGCTATTTGCTTAGTGATCGCCTCCAGCCAGGCCCTGGAGTTCCGACGCAAGATGCGCGCTAAGGATCCACAGCAGGCGTTTGAGCCGCAACATGATCCGATCCAGGCGCCGGTTGTGAGTCAAGCGCCGGTCGTTGACGAATCCGAACCCCAGGTGGTGGCGCAGATGCGCTTCATACCCGACTCGAAAAAGCCGGGCGCGGACGTCGCATGACCGCGAAGCTGCTCCGCCGGGAACGCACAATCCAAGTCGGTGGAGTGCTGTTCTTACTTTCTCCATTTTGCAATTTGATGTTGATTGCGGCTGTGCAAAAACGCACGGACATCTGGAATTGGAAAGGCCTTAGCGCGGTCGCGACGCACTTACCTCTGAGCTACTGGCTTCTCAATTTAGGCAGTCTCGTGATTGGAGCCATGATGGTGAAGGGCCGCCGCTCGAGCTGGTCGCTGGTGCTTGCTCTGTTAGGGCTATTTATTATTTATAACTCATTCTCATTTACGGCCGACGCACGCACCGCCCTACCTCAGGCGGTCATCGCCATGATTATCAATGTCGCGATATTTATTTTGGTCTACGTCCAGGAGTTTCATCAACAGGTCACGGCCTATGTGCCGAGCCCCAAAATGCCTTCTCTGCAAACGCCAAAGTTCGGGTGGGTTTTACCAAAACCCGCATGGCCGAAAGTGACCGATTGGGTGCCCCGTCCGGCAGCCCCGGCGCAGGTCCTTGCGGAGTCCGATTTCCAGCCAACCCCCCATTTAGGGGTGCTTGTGACCGTCCGTTTGCCGATCTTGGTGAACTTCCAAGGGCTCGGACCGTGGGCTAAGATTGTCAAAATCAACGGCGACGAGATTCTCATGCGTAGCCTTTCGAACACCTATCCTCCGGGGCTCGAATCATGGCTGTGCGAGCTGCGCTTTGAGGAATTGCAAAGCACCGTGCAAGCGCGGCTCGTTCGGCAGCTTGGATCAGAATTTGTTTTTAAAATTCTCAACGGCCGCTTCCAAGAGGCCGGCTAAAAGGCATAAAAAAACGGCAGCGTTTAGCTGCCGTTTTTTCTACTTCAACAACGCTTTTATTTAGAATACGTTGAGAGTTGCATTCAATGCAACGTTGGTGTCCTTCGCGCGCATTTCGCCCGGGAGGAACTGAACGTTTGGATACAGATAGACATCGCGAGTTACCGCAACGCCAATGCCAATGGACTGGTAGACGTATGCTTGTAACAAACGTGCCCGATTGGCGTCTCCAACGAGGTGATACCAGTTGAAATAACCGAACACTGTACGCAAGGAGTAACGATCATTGATCGCATATTCAGCCAAAGGAAAAATACCAAGTTCCCACTGTGCGCGGCCATCGTTTCCATACATTCCGGTTAGCAACGAGTTGTCCGCGTTCTTACTCTTGCCGGCACCCGTGCTATATACGTAGTAGTCAGCTTCGAAGGCTGCACCGATACTGATACCATTTTGGAAGGCCTTCATCGCTACATATTGCGCCGAAACCGCATGGGTGCGATCCGCATCGCGGGCCTCGTTTGAGGTACCAGGCGAATACTGCAATAGGCCGGTGGTTTGCAAATCACCGACTTTGCCAACGCGATTGTAAGCCACGTTCGGGTCAAAAACGTTGAACTGTTTGCGCTTCGAATTGACTCGACCTTGAAAGGGAGTCATGACGCCAAAGCTAGTACCTGCAGTGATACTATCGTTCTTATTCATGCGGTAACGGGCATTCACACCGATATTGGCGCTGGTTGATTTTTGGGCGCCGGGGATACCTTTAATGTCAGGACGATTCTCGCCAAACGGACGCGACACGGAACCGCCGGTGTAGGTCGCTTCCACCGACATCGAGAACTTCGACTTCGAGCCAGACTCCGCACGCAATTTAGCGTTGGTAATCTCTTCGTCGATATCGCCTGCAACGGAGTTGCGTCTGCCAGCAGCATCGTCAATTTTTACCGACGTCTTGCTTTCCGACGAATTTTCATCAGCAGCATATACATGACTTGAGAGAGACAGCGCGAACACAAGTGTTCCAAGCATTGCTTTCAACATTTGCAGTAATCCTTTAGTTATTTTTAGTTTTCCACTCATTCGTGACGGAGAGTGCTCCACCGCGAGAACAAGTTATGCATCGAGTCTTTTACAGCCGTCAAGAGTATAAATGCAGACACTTTTGGTGCCGCCAAAACCAGCAAAATAGCCAAAATGTGTAAAGAATTCAGGACTGTACTTAACGCGCTACAGAGAAAAAGGGCACCCCGGCGCTAATCCGGCGGTTGATGAGGGTTTCGGCCTCCGCCAAAGACAGTTTGGATTGCTCTTTCGCGTCGCCGTTACGGTACAAAGCGTAGTCGGAACCCTCACCCTCGCCGACAACAAAGACCACGACGGAAACACGGTCATCGGCGGATCCGACATCGTGTACGGTCAAGATTTTGTTGCGCTCCAGATACGCTAGAATAGTCGAGGCGCTCCCGTCCTTTTGTTGGATCGCATACACTACTAAATCGTAGCCACTCTCTTGCTGGTACTCCGAGCTGCGATAAGTGTCGCGGTGATAGTGGGCAATGCCTTTGCGCAAGATACGTTGCACGGGCTCAAGGTCGCGCAATTTGGCGAAGGGATTTTCGTCGTTCAGGGCATCTTGTTCAAGGCTCGCTTCAAAGCCTTGATCGATGGAATCACCCGCGACTTTGTCGAGCTTGAGATGGATTGCGGCCTTGGTTTTCTTCTCGGGTCTGGTGATCTTATAGTCGACTTCGGCATGCAAATATTCCCGCCAGATGGTCTCGAGATTGGCGATGGCGAGAATGGCGGCTGAGAGAAAAATCGAAGCCATGATTTTACGTAGCCAGCCATCGGCGATTTTGGGCAATTCTTCCTCCGTGAAAAAATCCACACAGCCATCCTTGGCAGGTGGTGGTTATTGTAATTCAGGATTCGTGCCTGGCAAATTCAGCAGTGATTTCGATTGAGTACGAGTCTGCACAATGTAAATTGGTGAAGTGGGGGACGTAAAACGGCATTGTTGATGAGCCCAGTTTCTAAAAATCAAATCCCAAACGCAAATCGACGTTAGAATAGAACAACGACTGGAACCCCGTGTAGGACTGCTCGCCATCGCCGTAATCAAAATTAAACTGATGCCATTGCCCATACCAAAACAGGCCAAGCTTCAACTGGCGGGTCAGATTGTAGGATGTGCCGATTGAACCGTCGAAATCAAAGACCGGCTTGATTGCAAACTGTGAACTGCCGCTGGCGGAGCTCGACAGCGGATATTGGTAGCGAATCATCCAGTAATAGGTCCAGCGTCGGCGCACCATTTCGGCGGTCGTGCCGAGTGAAGCGTTGTTCATGGTGTTTGAGCGCATGCTGAGCGAGCCATCGGAGGTGTTGAACACTACGAATGGCAGTTGGTGCTGTTGGAGACCGGCGCGAAAACCGTAGGTGATGGGCATGCCGACAAAGGTGAATTTGGAGAGATGAGTGCTGGTCCCCTCGAGTGAAAACGTCTTCCATTTATAGACGGTGCTGTCGATCGCGGCGTTGGCCGGATCGAGTTCGCCGAGGGTGGACTTAAACGTCATGACTCCGCCCGTGCCGCTGTGGCCGCTGTATCCGGCTTCTAAATATTCACTCGGGCCTCTGAGGTGCTGATCGCTAAGAGTACCGATAGCCTGCATCGACTGCTGGTAATTGACGTAGTTTTCACCACCGCCGACCCACATCCACCAACCATTTTTATCATACGGGACGTCGCCCTTGTGCTCAATGCGCGTGACCGTTTTTTCCACGGCCGCGGGTTTGCGCTCAGGCGGAGGCTTCGGCGTGAGATCGTTTTTGGCTAAAAATTGCGGGACCATGGCCAGGAGCTTTTGAGTTTGCGAGAATTCACTGATGATGTGGCCCTGGGCATCGCGCGCCCGCACGCGCCAATAGTTGTCGCCACGCAACTGGGTTTTGACCATCGGCCGCTCTACCTTCAGTTCGGTGGGCGCGCGCATATAAGGATCGTGGGAAATCTCGACGTCATAAGAGCGTGCGAACAGCAACGGCGTGAAATCCCACTCAGCCTCGGTCATTCCACTCTTCACGTCGGTGTTGCCGTAACGGACATTGCCCACCGGTCGCGGCGGCTCCATCGAGATCTCCAATTTCTTGGGCGTCGACCAGGGCGAAAGTTGCCAGCCTTCTTTGCTGTATTGGTACTTGAATTTATATTGTGCCGGATGGATGCGATTTACCGGCCACGAATTGTCGTGTTGAGCGCGCGCCTCAGCGTTTTCAAACTGCACGCGCAATTCATCCATGCCGCCGGCCGGAACCGCGAAGAAGTTGCGCAGCAACCCCCGGCCCGCAAGGTAATTTTCCACCTTAGGTGCAGCGCTTTGGTAAAGCGCCGGCGGATAGTCACGATTGGGAATAATCACTCGCGTTTTGTCGCGCATTTGCACCAAAGGCAAAATGTCTTGGCGGGTTTCTACTGTGAACGGCACGGGCTCAGTCCAATCGGTCCAGTGCGTGCCACCAAAGCCGCCTTTGGCGCGCACAAAGTAACGTCCAGCGGGCAGTTCTTGCACACGCTTCTCTTGCGGCGTGTTCTCCGCCACCACCACGCCTTGAAATTCGGCATCGCGCGCGATCTGGTAAAAAACACTGGAGTTGGGCGGCCGCTCGAACACGATCTCCACCGGCGCTTTGCTATCGCGACTGGTGAGAATGCGGTCTTGAACCACGGGCTTGATAATTATTGGTTTTCCCATGCGCACAAAATTTATTTTTTCAATACCGGAGAGTACGCCGCCGGGCGCGCGCACGCGGTAAAATAGGCTGGTCGATTCAACTACGGGAAGGTTGGTAGTTAAGGCTCCGCGCACGTCGCGTTTGGCTTTCAATTCCGCAAAGGCTGGAGACTCGGAAAATTCGACGGTGTAGCGCTCGTCGCGGGTGGGTGTGCGGCCAGTGTTCCACTTCCACGCGAAGGGAATCGTGGTCGGGGCGCCGGAATAAACGACCTGAGAGCTGAGCGGATGCACGAGCTGCAGTGCCACCGGCTCCATTTTGCTGGTGTTCTTTTCGTCCACCATGACCCGTGTTGATTTTGTGAGGTGGGTGTCTTTGCCGTCGATTTTAACTTTGGCATCGCCCGAAACAACTTCGAGCTCGGTGTGGCGGCCAGTTTTTTTAAGCACAATCGAGGTGCGGCTGGAGGTGGTCAATTCGATCGGCTTGCCTTCGCCGGTGTCGATAATCACCTTCTCGTTTTTGGCGATGTTGCCGAACAGATTGCCGTACGCTAAATTCATGAAGTTTACGTTCTGGTCGCGGCGAAGCACAATCAGGGTATTTTCAGAGACTGTCATTTCGCTCTCACCCAGTTGTAGCTGGGCGCGCGCGCCGGCTCCGGCATAAACCGCATCATTGTAAATTAAATCTTGGCCATTCGAAGCTTTTTGCCACTTGAGTTCGCCGTTGAATTTCATGCGCACGTCACCGGAGCGCGAAGCCAGCACGCCGATATGATCACTGCGGCTGTGGCGGTTCCCCCAGATCCAACCGTCGAAATAAAATAGCCCGCTGGCCATTATGAAAATGGCAAGAGCAACGAGAACTAAAATTCGGTCGGTGCGATTCTCACGCTTCAACTATTATTTCCTATCTATATATGCACATTGGTTTTATCGGGGATTCACTCACGTATTTCGATGCGACCAAAGTGTGCAAACGGACTCAAATTTTTAAATTGCGACATTGGTCATAAGGAAGCTCGGTCCGCGTGCTCCGGCGGCTTCGTCTCACTCTGAAACAGGTGTTAGGAGTAGCTCGACATGTGTCTAGGAAACGGTCAGGGGCGCCCGCGAAATCACGCGGCTTTTGCCGCGGCCAGGGCTTTGCACGAATCTTGCTTTAGAGAGCGTATCCCACCCGTTAAGCGGAATTAAACCGAGGTTGCGATGAAATTATTAAACTTATTTAATTTAATAGCGATAAACATCTTGTGCCAATCCGCTCTGGCTGCGAACCTCCCCGTGGGCAAAGCCTTTAAAGTTTCGCATTACAGTTCCGGCACCCGCTGCGATCTGGAAAAGATGCGCAATCCCAGCTCGGCTTGTGTCACCAAACCCCAAGCCATCCCGGAAACCATCACCATTGTGTTTTCACAAGATGCCAAAGGTAAACACTTTGTGTTGAAATCCCCGTGCCGGACGATGAAAGGCAATATCTCGAGTGACAACGAAGAGTCCATTTACTGGAAATCGACGGCCTTGATTGATCATTGCGGCAATCAGAATCTTTCCTTAATCCATGACGCGGTTTTTACCCGCCTGCTTGAGACTGACCATTTGGTGCCGGTGGGTGACACGGTCCAAGCGCAAGGTAAGGGTAAGATTGATCTGACTTTCACCCCGATCAGCGCCAAAGTCGCCGCACGCTAACTCACTTGCCGCGTTTGGCGACCCAAGCTTTAAACGCGGCATTCAAATCTCTAATCTCGCAATATGTGTCCAAGTACCCATCCATCTTTTCACCCACACTCAAACGCAACAAATTGGCCAAATCACATTTGGCCGCGATCATTTCCACCAAAGCCTGCGAAGCCATGTAATGATAGCGAAGACGATCCTCGCTGCCGTCAAAGGGATGAGTGAGCTCACGCACATCTTTAGGCGCTGCCTGACTGGACAACCAATGATAGTCGACCTTCGCGGTCTTGGCTAAATAATTGGCCAAGCCCTCTTCTAGCCACTTCGGAATCGCTTGCTTGTACTTTTGATAAGCGATGATATGCACCAATTCATGACCGAAGTAAGCGTTGAAGTTGGCGTCGGTCACCTTGGGCCCGAGATGGATGGCATTTTTATCTTTTAGGGAGTAGGCCATCACCAACGGACCGCGACCGTGGCCTTTGGCGAATTCGGTGGCATCGGAATGCCAGTAGGCTTCTATCCGGCGAATGTCCCACTCGAGCACCATTTGAATGTGATCGATGACTTTGTCCACTTTGACCCGAGTGACCCAGCCCGGTGCACTCGCCATGTGAACGGAATTGGTTTCAACTTCGTGAGAGCCGTTGCCCGCTCCCATCACAAACATCACGAGAAAGAGCAAAGAAAGTCGCTTCATCAATAGCGTGGATCCTGCGAAGACGGATTGCGCGATTCGTGCGCATGCAGGTTTTCAGTGGTGCGGCTGGTGTCAAAATCCCAATGGGTCAATTTGCCGTGTTCAAAAATCGCGGTGTAAGGATAAGTTTGCCTGCGGTCATAGGAATAAACTTGGTAAAACCATTTCTCCTGACCACCATCCTGGCTCTCGCGCGCCGGTTCTCCCAGCGCCTCGACCAGCTCCACCCTACTTTGGCCTAGATGCACTTGATACAAGTTTTGCTCCCGCGAACGTGAAAAAGTACCACATCCATTTAAGGTCCAAATCATCGCCACGCCAATAAAAATAAACCATTTTGAGAAAGCTCGACTGTGCAGCATGGAAACTCCCTGGTTAGTGCGGGTCGCCCCCAACAGTTTACCGCGTCCCTAAGGCAAAAACGACTGGCGCCACCCGTTCGCCGCAATTTGGGACTCTTCGGTGTTTAGTATTGAGACCAAGGGATCCGCACTATATACTAGAAGGATACGAAAAAGGTGAGAGCGTGAAGCTTGAGCGTGAGGACACCCGAATCCGAGCGAATTTGGATGGCTCCATTGGTGAGAGTACGCCGCTTTTTATCCTGCCTCTGGCCGGTATCACTGCGCTCACCGTGGACTTGACCAACGTGCACTCCATCAATTCTATCGGTGTTAAGAATTGGATTTTGTGGACTTTGCGCATTCCCAACAATTGTGCGGTGCTATTGGTGAACTGCCCCTCCATGATTGCCTCGCAAGCCAATATCGTCATGGGGTTTTTGTCTAAAAGCATGACCATTGAATCTTTTCGCGCACCCTTCGCCTGTGAGAGCTGTGGCAACGAAAGCACGCTCACATTGACGCGAGGCAAAGACTACCAGTACGCGCAACCTGGTCAGCGCCCTTCCATCACGCTTCCCGCAGACCTCACTTGCCCGAAATGCAAAAGTGCAAAACTAGCACCCGATTTTTTCAATGAAAAGACCTTCAAATTTTTGGGTTAGGTCCCTTAGTGATTAAGGTTGCTCCCCATTCAGGCTTTGTTTACCATTGAGTGAAAGGGGTCTGACGTCTGGAAAATATCATGGGGAATAAGCTAGTGGTTTTCGGCCTCGTCATCGGGGCACTGGCGTTGTTCGCGAACTTCTATTTCAGTTCCGGTACGCCGACGCCCAACCCGAATGCAGTGATCAAACCCGCACCGGCCAACTCAGCTCTGCCCGCTGCCGGTACTGCTCCACAAGCTCAAGTGAACCCTGCCAACCAGCCCAAAGTCGAAAC
>JANXMF010000038.1 GCA_025354795.1 Pseudobdellovibrionaceae bacterium | reverse complement strand
GTCGGGTCGCCCCGCCTGCGACACGACGTAAGTGACCTCGGGGATTTCACGCAGGCGACGTCGCACGTCCGCAGCTATCCTTACCGATTCTTCGAGCGCGATCGTGCTTGGCGCCCGGGCGCGAATCCAAATGGAACCTTCGTTCAAGTCGGGCAAAAATTCTTTACCGACGCTTAAGAAAAGCATGAACGCGACCGCGCAAAGTGCGATCCCGATCGTCAGGCGCGGCGCCGGCACGACCTTCTCAAGTAAACGGCTTATGCCTAACAGCCTCCGGATCGTCGCATCGGCAAGGATATGCAAACGAGTTTTATGGTCGTTTCCCGGCTTCAACCATCGTCCAAACAATGGAATAAAAAGCAAAGCGCCAATTTGCCCGCCGATCACCGCGGAAATCAACGTGATGCCGAGCGGGCGAAATATCCGTCCTTCGATTTGCTCAAGCGAAAGTATCGGAATAAAGGCGATCACCAAAATCAAAGCGCAAATCAGCGACGGCCCGAACACGCTACCAAGGGTGTCCGAAATAAACTTGTCATTTCGCGCGCGTTGAAACGCGAGGCCGGCGATCAACGCCTCCGCGGCAAGGATCGCCGTTTCGATGATGATCCCGAAGTCCACGGCGCCAAGGGAAATCAAATTTGGCGCGTAACCGGCTTTGACCACGCCAAATACCGCGCTCAAAAGTGCCAATGGAATGATGAGAATGACCGCGATCGTGATCGCATAATTTTGTAGTCCGAACGCAAGCATCAGGATTAGGATGATGAGTGCCATGCCGAAAATGATATTGTGCAAGACCGTCCCGCTGCACCGGCGTATCAAGTCGCTGCGATCATAAGTTTTTACGATCTTAACGCCTTCGGGGAGGGACTGGTTCAGGCGCTCAACCGCTTCTTTCACGCGAGCAAGGGTGCGCAACGAGTCCTCACCTCGTCGCATGAGCACGATTCCTTCCACGGCGTCGTCGACTTCGTTGAAGCCTACTTGACCGAGTCGCGGAAGGTGGCCGATTTCGACTTTCCCGATATCCTTCACCGTGATCGGCGCGCCGCCGCGACTGGCGATCGTGGCATTTTCGAGCGCCATTGGGGAATCGTAAAGCCCGATGGCGCGTATAAGGTAGGCTTCGTCGCCCCGGGCGATAAAGCCGCCGCCAGCGTTGAGATTATTTTTCGAGAGTTTTTCGGAGATTTCTTCGATGTTCAGATTGAGATCCCAAGTCTTTTTCGGGTCGATACGCACGTTGATGGTTCGGGTAGGCCCTCCGAACGTCACAATATCGGTGATGCCGGGAATGGATTTAAGTTCCCTTTCCACCGTCCAGTCCTCGATCATGCGCAATTCATCCGGCGCGATATTGCCTTGCAAAACAAAACGATAAATTTCTCCAAGCGGCGATGCGTCCGGTTCTAAATCCGACTGAACTCCGTCGGGCAGGCCCGCTTCGTGAATTCTCTGTTGCGTATCGAGGCGAGCCTGTCGCGAAAGCGTGTTGTCGTCGAACGTCAGGGTGATTGCGCTCAATCCAAAAAGCGACACGGATCGCGAGTTGATTAGGCCGGGAAGTCCACTGGTCACGGCCTCAAGTCGTCTCGTGACGAACCGCTCGACTTCTTCCGCGGCCTTGCCGGGATAGAGACTGATGATTTTCACTTGTACGTTGGTGAATTCGGGGAACGCTTGGATCTCACTTTGCCAGGCGGTATACAGAAAATACGCGGCGATGCTGATCACGGCGAACGCGACTAAGAAAAGTTGTTTCGCATAAATTTTCATCAAGATCTCGATCGGTTTTTTCATTTCACTCCGTCTTTTCCTCGAGGAGCCGCGGTAAATAATAAATCGCGCCCTTCGACAGTACCCACTCGCCGGATTCGATATGCGCCTGCGGCGCGGGTCGTACGTAAAGACTGTCGGTCGATTCCGATAAGATTTGCACGGGCACGGCCTCGAAGCCCGCATCCGATTTTTTGACGAGGAAGTGCCTGCCGCCGTAAAACCCGACGGCGGTCGAAGGGACGCGGATTTCGGTGCCGTCCGTCGGAATGGAAATTTCGGCGTTGACCAAAGTGTCCAGGTGCGTGCCGACGGGAGGTAGCACCGGCTCGAGTCTCAGCCCTCGCGTAAGTTCGCCGGATCCGAGGGCCGGCAGAATTTCCAAAATTTTCGTTTCAAATTTTTTGCCGGGAGTTTGCGCGAAATGAACGAGCACCCTCTGCCCGGAGGACAGGAACTTGACGTATTTCGCGGGGACGTCGAGCCGAATGGAAATACCTTTCGGATTTACGATGTTCACGATTCCGTCGCCCGCATCGACGTCGGCACCAGGAGTCGTCAAGATTTCGCTCACCATGCCGTCGTGGGTGGCGGCGAGCGAGCACTCGGCTTTGCCTTCACCGCAAGGCGACAATCGCAATAACGGCGCCCCGACATTCACGTACTGTCCAATCTTAACGGCGACCGATTGCACGCGACCTTTTTTATCCGCACGCTCGACTTGCATCGACCCGACGTTCGGCATGATTCGGCCTAACGCTTGGATCGTACGTTTTTTCGTTGAGAACTCGAGTTTAATTACGGCCGGCTTGTCGGCGGCGTTCGCGAAGGTCGCCGAGAAAAAAATGGAAACGAGCAAGGCGATCCGTTTCATCGCGAGTCCTTTTTGGGCCACGACAGAGCGTCGCACTGATCGAGACATTTCAGGCGAGCAGTAACGATCGCCGTGCGCAACTCGATCTCTTTCAACTTGAGATCGATATACGTCTTTCTAGACAACACCATATCAGCATATCCGATTTGCCCGGCGCGGTAGGCCGAATAGGCGCTCTCGAGAAGAGATTGCGAGAGCGGCAAATCGGTTTTTCTAAGTTCGTTCAAATATTCTCCGCTGCGCGAAAATACCCGCGCCGCATCCATGCGGTCGGATTCGACCTGGATCTTTTGTAGAGTTGCCTCCGACTTGTCCAAAACCGCCTGACTTTTCGTCCGCCGAATTTCCACGGATTCGTGAAATGGAAAAAGAATCGGTAAGGTGACCGAGATTCCGTAAATATCCGACCAACGGCGACCAGCACCGGTCGGGTCCACGGTTTCTTTGCGTCCATAATTTAGATCGAAGTCGGGAAGTTGAGACCACCAAGCCAAGGAATAATTGGTATCCGCGAGGTTGATCGTCGCGTTGATTCTCGCTTCTTCGGGCGTTTCGGAGCCGAGCTGTGACAAAATCTCCTTGTCGACGTCGTCGGGTAAACTCAGAGTTGGCACGTCCGACCCGGAATTTCCGGTCAGCGCCAAAAGCTTTTTGCAGCTCACGTCCATGGCATCCCGGGCGCTGACGAGTTCGCGGCGCGTTTGCCTCGTTTCAAGTTCAAAGCTCAGTTTTTCCGTTTGTATGATTCCACGACGGGATTTCAGGCTGTGAAGGAGAGATTCGAGATCGTTTAACGAACCTTCTTTAATTTGGATCGTGGCCTGGGCTGACGCGCACGACAAGTACGCATGCGCGAGCAAGACCGCCAGTTCGGATTTGCGCGCGACGAGTTCCGCGCGCTGCTTCTGCAAAACCGCCGAGTCCAGTTGCGAGTACGCGAAGGCCTTGCCGGGAAACGCGACGCTAAGGTCGACGACGTAGGTGCTGGAATCGTCGCTGTGGTCTTTGCCGTAGCTGAACTTGGGTTCGTTCGGAAGAAAGCGCCGCCACCGGTCGCCTTGGGCGAGCGAACTCTGAGTCGTTAATTCCTTTAGTTGGGGCGAATCTTTCCAGGCTTGTTGAATGGCGGTGCCAAAAGACAGGGCTCGGACCTGGGCCGCGCCAGCCGGCGGTAGGGCAACCCCCGCCATCAGAAGGCACAGTCCGCCGAGTGAATGTTGAAAAGCCGTGATGAATCTCTGCACCGAAAATCCCTAGTTTAACATTTGGTAAGCACTGATTCACAAATGTTAATTGGCGATGGACGTGATGTAAAGAACTAATCGCGTTAGCGCGCGAGCTGGGGGGGCACGTTGGGGTCTGGGTCGCCGACTTTTTCGACGAGATGCGGAAACCGCGAAGCATAATACGCCGTCGCTAGAATAAGAAACGAATAGTCGTCGAGCAGTCCGGCGAATGGAATCGAGTCCGGAATCAAATCCACCGGCGAAATCAAATAAAACAGCGCACCGTACGCCACCAGTTTGTCAACGTGCGAAATGTGCTTATGGCGTAGAATTTTTCCGAGCGAGGTGATGTGCGCCTTCCAGTCGGCTCCCAATTTTTTGAACCACTTAAGTCTGTCGCCACCCTCGTCGACGTCCTGTCGGCGTTGCGCACTCGAGCCGATCTGAAAGAGCGCGACCGTCATATTATCGCGGTAAGGTGATCCTGAGCCGAGGTCCTTCGCGCCGATTCCCATGTCGGAAAGCACCGCACGAAACGAGAGAGAGGGCGATTGCTCGAGAATTTCCTGGAC
The DNA here is from genome assembly GCA_025354795.1 of Pseudobdellovibrionaceae bacterium. Classification (GTDB taxonomy): domain Bacteria; phylum Bdellovibrionota; class Bdellovibrionia; order Bdellovibrionales; family UBA1609; genus JALHOQ01. The sequence goes on along the minus strand of JANXMF010000038.1, from coordinate 3,230 downwards.
CACGGGCGCGCCGCTCTGCAACTTTCCTTCGGCGATGAGTTCGTACACGCCTTCGATCACGGTGCGCGCAGTGGCCGCGGGCAAGCGCTTTCCGCCCGGCATTTCCGACCAGCGCCGCAAGCTCATATTCGACACGCCGAACGTGTTCGCCAGTTGCTCTGGCGACAATCCAGTCTCGTTCATCAACTTCTTTAGTTGTGCGAAGGTCATTCACAAATGTTAAGCACCGCCGGTCGATATTTTCAACAGGATAGGTCATTTTGCGGGTGCCTAACACCTGGCGATAGAGTACCTCTTTACCATGTCCAACCGAATTGCCGCCGCGCTCCTCGTTTTTATCTTTCATTCCGGCCTTGCATCCGGGCAGGAGCAAGAAGAAGTTTCGCACTCCAAGCCCGAGCCGGTGCACGAAAATCTGTGGCCGGAATCCGACCGCTTTACTTTTAAAATCCAAGCGACGACGGTGACGCAGGTGAGGGACTCCGATCCCGCGCCGGCGTACGCTAAACCCGATACGCCGTCCCTCGTCTCGGGCACCGAATTGCGGACTTCGTTCACGACCACGCTCTTTTCCGGTATCAAACTCACCCGCTTAACCGAAGCGTATTTCAACCCCGAAATTTCGGCCGGCTCGGGACTGAGCGACACGCACGGCATCGCCGGGTTTCCGAACGGCGAAATCTACCGCGTCGATTCGCCATCGCCCAAATTCAACTTGTCGCGCCTTTACGTGAAGCAAGTGATCAACCTCGGCGGCGAAAAGGAAGACGTGGCCCCGGACATTAATCAAATAAAAACTGTATATTCGTCCCGTCGTCTCACGCTCGTCGGCGGAAAATTCAGCCTCAGCGATTTTTTCGACACCAACGCTTACAGCCACGACCCGCGCACGCAGTTTCTCAACTGGGGCCTCATGGACAACGGCGCCTGGGATTACGCGGCCGACACGAAGGGATACACGGCCGGGCTGATGATCGAATACAATCAAAAAGAATTTGCCGTTCGCTTCGCGCGCGTCATGGTGCCGCAAGAAGCTAACCAAATGACATTGGATAAAAACGTAGCCGACGCGCACGGCGACAACCTAGAAGTAGAAACGCGCTATTCCGTGCGCGGTCACCCCGGTAAACTCAGACTGATGGGCTTTGAGAATCATGCCCATATGGGAAGCTACGCGCGCAGCCTCGCACAAGCGGGATCCCAGACCCCGGACATCACCAGCACGCGCGAATATCGCACGAAGTACGGCTATGGTTTAAATTTTGAACAGGAAATCTCACCCGATGTCGGCGCCTTCGCGCGACTAGGCTGGAACGACGGCCGCTCCGAAACTTGGGCGTTCACCGAAATAGACATGACTTACTCCGCCGGCCTCTCGTGGAAGCCCTTCGGCGAACGCGACGACCGCGTGGGCGCCGCCTTCATTGTCAACGAAATCTCCGCCGATCACTGGCATTATCTCGAAGCCGGAGGCCAGGGTTTCATGCTCGGCGAAGGGGGCTTGAACTACGGCCCAGAACAAATCCTCGAAACGTACTACGCCTTCAAATTCCTAAAGTCCTTCGCCGCTACCGTCGATTTTCAGTATATCAACCACCCGGGCTACAATCGCGATCGGGCCCCTCTCTCAGTTGGAGCGCTTCGTTTGCATTACGAGTTGTAGTTCGAAAGGTGGCCGCTTATTTTGGTAGCGCAGGCGTTACTCGAACCCCTCCTTAAGCGGACAGCGCGTGTAAGGAATAGCACGTTCAGGCCGTGCACTTCGCAAGCTGATTTTCGGTCAACAAAGTCGCTACTGATCTGAGCTTCATAAAGCACAGTTGAGGATAGCGCCTGTCCGAAGTCCACGCCTGTCCGGCCGCAGGGTACTGCGTATTGACGCGAGCCACGCTCAGGTTGGTGCTCGCCACTGAAGGCAATCTTGCACAGTTCGCAGCCCATGTGAGCGAAGCCAGGACACTACGCCAATACACCTATCAACGCCATGAACCCGAGGACTCGGTCCTCTACCAAATCGTTCAGCAAAACCTTGAGACATTCTTGCGCTTGGTGCAAGAGGAGACCGGGCATCCGCTCCCTAACTTCGTAGAGAAAGAGTTTAGGGATTACCTAAAATGTGGCCTCCTCGTCTATGGCTTTTTACGTGTCCAATGCGAGACGTGCTACCATGACAAGTTGGTGGCGTACAGTTGCAAAAAACGCGGGTTCTGCCCCAGTTGCGGCGGCAGGCGCATGAGTGAAACGGCGATCCACCTCGTGGACTACGTGCTGCCCGTAAAGCCCATTCGCCAGTGGGTCTTGAGCTTTCCCATTCAGCTCCGCCTGCTCCTTGCCATTCGGCCAAAGATTATGGCCGACGTTTTACACATCACCAACCTCTGTATTTCCAATTACTTGCGCAAAAAAGTGGGCTTGCAAAAAGCAAAGTCTAAGACCGGCGCTGTCACCCTAATCCAGCGCTTCGGCGGCTCTGCCGGCAATCTCAATGTCCATTTCCACCAACTCTACATCGATGGGGTGTATGAACTTGACACCAACAACGAGCCCACAATCTTCCATGCCACGCCGGAACCCACCCGCAAGGAACTTGGCCAAGTATTGGAGAAAATCATCGAGCGTGTGACGGCACTGCTCGTGCGCCGTGGAGTGATTGTCAAAGACGAGCACACCAACTTCCAGCTCGATATCGACCCTTCCGATAGCTTTTCAAAACTCCAAGCGGGAGCCGTCAGTTACCGATTTGCCTTTGGCCCCAACAAAGGCAAAAAAGCCTTCACCTTGAAAACGGTGCCTGAAAAGGACCACACGGCAAGCCACGGCTTGGTTGCCAATCACTCAGGGTTTAGTCTTCACGCAGGCGTTCATGTCGCGGGGTCGGAGAGACAAAAGCTAGAGAAAATCGCCAGATACATTGCCAGGCCCGCCATCGCACTGGAGCGCCTCTCACTCAACTCCAGAGGCCAAGTGGTGTACAGCCTTAAGAAGCCATACTCCGACGGTACCACCCATATTGTGATGACCCAGCTCGAATTAATGGAGCGCTTAGCTGCAATCGTACCCAGGCCGAGGGTTCATCTTATCCGATTCCATGGTGTGCTCGCGCCCCACTATAAACATCGCAGAATGATTGTGCCAAAACTCAAGCCCAAGACCGAGCATCCAGAGCCTGAGGGCAAAACCCAATCCAACTCACGGATAAGTTGGGCCAGGCTCTTGGCCAGAGTTTTCGA